>JACQUQ010000262.1 GCA_016210175.1 Chloroflexota bacterium
CGCTGCGCTCAGAATGACAGTAAATACGCATCTTGCTCTGCGATAGCTGCTTTATTAACACGCCCTAGGGCTACCCTTCTGACCGATCCGTCAGTGGGGCCTCATGCGCTGCCTCCGTCGGTTCGGCTTCGAAGGGCCGGAGCCGGGGACACGCCATCAAATCATGGTTAAGGGTACACTCAAGCTGCGCATCCCCAACCCGCATCAAGAAGACATCGGCCGTGACCTGCTCGCCCGTATCCTGAGGGAGGCAGGTATCAGCAGGGAGGATTGGGAAGCACTCTGAGAACGTCCGCGTCCTCCATACGCAGCGGCCACCCTACGCTCTGCGGTCCTACCAACTCGACCATTTCATCTTCATCCGAAAGGTGGAAGCGTGCCAGGGAAAGTCGTCTTGGCCTACAGCGGCGGCCTGGATACCTCGGTGGCCATCCGGTGGATCGCCGAGCATGAGCAGGCCGAAGTCATCGCGCTCACCATTAACGTCGGGAACCAGCGAGACCTGGAGGCCATCCGGGAGCGCGCCCTCCAGATCGGCGCGGCCAAGGCCCTGGTGGTGGACGCCCGACAGCTTTTCGTGGACCACTTCATCATCCCGGCCCTGAAGGCGGGCGCGGTCTACGAAGGGCAGTACCCCCTGGCTACCGCCCTGTCCCGCCCCCTCATCGCCAAGCTGCTGGTGGACGTCGCCCGCGCGGAGGGCGCGACGGCCGTGGCCCACGGCTGCACCGGCAAGGGCAACGACCAGGTGCGCTTCGACGTGTCGGTGGGCGCGCTGGCCCCAGACCTGCGGGTGGTCGCCCCGGTGCGGGAGTGGGAACTGAAGACTCGCGAGGATGAGATCGAGTATGCCCAGCGCCACGGCATCCCCATCCCCGTGACCAAGGCCAGCCCCTACTCCACTGACGAGAACCTGTGGGGCCGCAGCATCGAGGCCGGCATCCTCGAAGACCCCTGGCAGGAGCCGCCGGAGGAGATCTACGCCTGGACCCGCTCGCCGCGGGAGGCCCCCGACACTCCTCGTTATGTCGAGATCGGCTTTGAGCAGGGCGTGCCGGTGAGCCTGGACGGGCAGCGACTGGACGGCCTCACCCTCATCTCGGAACTGACCGAGATTGCCGGGGAGCACGGCGTGGGCCGCATCGACCACCTGGAAAACCGGCTGGTGGGCATCAAGTCGCGCGAGATCTACGAGACCCCGGCGGCGACGGTGCTCCTGGCGGCCCACGCGGCCCTGGAACACATGACCCTCTCCAAGGACCAACTCCGCATGAAGGCGCTGGTGGCCCAGGCCTACGCCGACCTGATCTACAACGGCCTGTGGTTCACCGCCCACCACCAGGACCTGGCAGCCTACGTCCACAGCACCCAGCGCCACGTCACCGGGACGGTGCGCCTGCGCCTGTACAAGGGCACTTGCGCGGTGGTGGGCCGGACCTCCCCGGAGTCGCTGTACGATTACAGCCTGGCGACGTATGATAAAGGGGACCGGTTCGACCAGCGCGCGGCCGTGGGTTTCATCCAGATCTGGGGTTTGCCGGTGCGGGTGCAGGCCCAGGCCCAGTTGCTGGCCCAGCCCGAAGGGCCGCTGGGCTTCCTGGAGGCACCGAAGCAGTAAGGAATTGGCCCCATGAAATTCCCAGTCGTCGTCGTCCGCGGACAGGACGGGTATTACGTGACGGAGTGTCCGGTCTTACCTGGGTGTGTCACGCAGGGGAAGACGAAAGCGGAAGCCCTCGCCAACGTGAAGGAGGCCATCCTCCTCTGCCTGGAGAGCGCCCAGGAAGAGGGCTGGCAGGTTCCCGAAGGCTACGAGTTGGAAGAGGTCGAGGTGTCGGCGAGTGCCTGAATTGCCCGTCATTTCCTGGCGGGAGTGTGTTCATGCACTTGAGCAGGTGGGGTATTCCGTGGCCCGTACTCGCGGCAGCCACCTGAGAGTGCGCTGTCCCGGCCGCGACCCGGTTACCATTCCCAGGCATCAGGAACGGGATCGCACGACGCTCCGTTCGATCATACGCCAGGCCGGGCTGACCGTCGAAGAGTTTATCGCACTGCTTGAGGCCTGATCCAATGGCTATCACGGTCCGTCCTGCCGACCTTGCCGACCTGCCGGCTATCCTCGACCTCTACGCGTACCTGGCGGAGGAGGCCGCGGCGTTCTACCACGAGGAACGGCTGCCCCCGGCGGAGGCCGAGCGCATGTTCCAGGAGATCGCAGCGCATCCGGGGCAGTTCCTCCTGGTGGCCGACGACGCCGGCCGGGCGGTGGGTACCGTCCTCCTGGTCCTCTACCCGAACCTGACCCACGAGGGCAGGCCGGCGGCGGTGCTGGAGAACATGGTGATCCACCCAGACTACCGCCGCCGTGGGGTGGGCGCGGCCCTGCTACGTGCGGTCGATGGCCTGGCCCGAACGTACCGTGTCGTGAAGATCAGCCTGACCAGCAACGCCGCCCGGCGCGGGGCACACCGCTTCTACGAGGCCCTGGGTTGGCAGCGCAGCCACGTGGGGTATACCCTGGCCTACCCGGAACCGTAGGCTGTCCCCGGCGTCTTCCCAAGACGGATGACGTCTTAGCATGGCCTACTGCTCTGTCAATCCTGCTGTGATGGGTGCCACCCCACCGCCCTGAAGAGCGGGCCCGCCGTTCATGGCGGCGGTCTCACCCATCAGTGCACGGCGGACAGAACCCTACCACCATTGCGCTCCCGAGGCCGCGGAGGAGCGGGACGATCCAGCAACGCGAGGCCAACGTAGGTGCGGGTGGTAGCGGGCCAGGGGCGCGCGCACCGGTTGCCCCTGTGCCGGAAGGAGGGCAACGATGGAATTCCTTCTTCTCCTGGTGGTCCTGATCCCGCTGCTGGGGGCGGCCTTCTACGGACTCCGGGTGGTGCGGGAGTACGAGCGCCTGGTCGTCTTCCGGCTGGGACGCTGCATCGGTGAGAAAGGCCCCGGCCTGGTCATCGTCTGGCCCATCATCGACACCGCGGTGAGCGTGGACCTGCGGGAGCGGGTAGAGCAGATCCCCCACCAGACCTGCATCACCAAGGACAACGCGCCCATCTCTATCGACTTCCTGGTGTACCTGCGGATCGTGGACCCCACGGAGAGCGTGCTGCGGGTCTCGAACCTGCCCGTGGCGACCCAGGGCATTGCCACGACGACCCTGCGTGCGGTGATCGGCGACCTCAACCTGGACGACGCCCTGGCCCGACGGGACCAGATTAACCACGTGCTCCAGGCCAAGCTGGACGAAGTCACCGTCCGCTGGGGCGTGAAGGTGACAGCGGTGGAAATCCGGGAGATCGAGCCGCCGCGGGAAGTCCAGGAGGCCATGAACCGCCAGATGTCCGCCGAGCGCAACCGGCGGGCCACGGTCCTCGAAGCCGAGGGCAAGCGCCAAGCCAGCGTGACCGTGGCCGAAGGCGAGAAAGAGGCGGCCATCCTCAAGGCGGAGGGTGAGCGCCAGGCGACGATCCTGCGGGCGGAGGCCGGGCGCCAGGCGGCCATCCTCCAGGCGGAGGGCTTTGCCCTGGCGCTGGGCAAGGTCTACGACGTGGCCCATACCGTGGACGAGCGGACCATGCAGCTCCAGTACTTCGATACCCTCAAGGCGCTGGGCGAGGGTCCGGCGACCAAGTTCATCTTCCCGATGGAGTTTACCAGCCTCCTCGGACGGATGGCATCCCGCGTGGAGGATGGGGCCTCGCCCTCGGTGGGAGGGAACCGCACATGACCGCGACCGTGAGCCGCACCCTGACCTGGATGCTGTGGCAGCTCGTGGTGCGGCTGGCCTTCATCGTGGCCCACCATGCGCTGCACCTGGGTCTCCTGGTGGCCGGCGTCCTCGTCCGCCTGGGTGTGCGGCTGGCCCGGCAGGCACTCCAGCATGGCCCCGTGCTGGCGCAGTCCGCCTTCACCGAAGGCAGGGCCAGGTGGGATGCGTACCAGACCCGCAGGCGCGAGCGGCAGGAGGTCTCCCCGGTGGCCGTGCCGACCGCGTCGCGCTACTGCGGCCAGTGCGGGGCCAGGGCAAGTTCTGGCGTTGAGTTTTGCCCTGGGTGCGGGCTGCTGCTCCCCGTGGCAGGGGGCGACCTGGCGCCGGCGGTGCTCCAGCCCTGCCCGACCTGCGGCGTCGCCACCGACATCGCCAACTCCTTCTGCACGGCCTGCGGGGCTCCCTGGTCGGCCCAGGCCCGGAGTCGGCAGCCGATGGGGCCGGTGCCCGCCGTGGTCGAAGTGGCAGCCGTCCTGCACACCCTGGCGGGCCTGGGGGTGTTTGCCCTTACCCTGCCCGTTGACGTCATGACCCTGTTGTCCCTCGTCGGGCACCCCCTCGCCCCCGACCCCGCCACTGCCGGCTGGCTGCTCGCCATCGGTCTCACTGTTGGCGTCTGGGGCCTGGCCTGGCTGGGGTTCTCCCTGGCCGTGGCGCGAGGGCTGCGGCGCGGCCGGCCCTGGGCCAGGACCAGCACCATCGTGGTAGCGCTCCTGTGGAGCCTGACCGGGATCGGCGCTTTGGTTGGCATTCCGCTCATCCTGGCCCTGCTGGCGCTGCCGAGCGTCAACGCCTACTTCGCAGAGCCGAAGGCAACCGGGCGACCTGAGGAAATGCTACCCAGGTAGGAGACCACTGTGACCGATCGCTCAAGCAAACTCTGGGGCGGGCGCTTCGAGAAGGGAACTGAGCGGCTGGTCGAGCAGTTCAGCGCGTCCGTCGCCTACGACCGGCGGCTGTACCGGCAGGA
>JACQUQ010000235.1 GCA_016210175.1 Chloroflexota bacterium
CCTTGGCCGGAGCCTTGCCCCTGTCCCTGCCCTTGGCCTTGGCCGGAGCCTTGCCCCTGTCCCTGCCCTTGGCCCTGGCCTTGCCCTTGCTGTCCGGAGCTTTGCCCCTGGCTGCCGCCGCGTGCGGCCACCGCCGCGGAGAGCCCGTTACGGGTATTCCGCAGCGCCCGGAGGACGCTCCCCACCTGCGCGGCCCGCGCCTCGCCCTCCATCGCCTGCGCCAGCGCGTCGCCCAGTTGGGCAAGCTCCTCCCCGGCGTTCCCCTGGCCCACAGCGCGGGCCGCGGCCCGCAACTGCCCGGACAACCCGCCCTGAGCGCCCGATGCGCCTGCGGCGTTGGCCGCCTCCTGCAACGCCTCCACCAGCTCCCGCCGCTCCTCCTCGCTCAGGTCGGCAAGCTCCTGGGCCAACTGCTTCAGGGCCTCCTGCGCCCCGGCGGCGTCCCGCGCCGCCAGCGCCCCGGCCAGGTCAGGGGCCGCACCCTGGCCCGCCAGCGCCCCGGCCAGGGCGTCCAGCGCCGGCCCACCGGCACGGTCTGCCGGGTCCTCCAGCCGTTGCAGGGCTTCCTCTGTCCAGGAGAGGGCCTCCAGGGCCTCCGGCAAGCTCTGCGCCTCCTGCAAGGCCCGCTGCGCCTCCTCCAGCAACTCGGCGACGCGGGCCTGCTCCTCTTCGGTCAGGGGACGGGCCGCCCGCTGTTCCACCTGCTCCCTGGCCTCCTCCACCTTTGCCGCGGCCTCCGCGAGGTCTTCCCGGAGCGCCCGCTGCTCCTCAATAACGGCGCGCATGGGGTTGGGCACGACCAGGGAGGCCAGCGCCAGCGCCAGGGCCACGCCCACGACGGTCAGTTCCCGCCTGGGCGCGGCAAAGGGCAGGGCATCCCCCGGCTCCAGAGGCCGCAGCCGGTCCAGGGCGTCGGCCCGCTGGAGCCGCGCCAGCGGGGTTTCCTGGGACCGGAGCTCCCAGGCCGTCGCCAGGCGGTCGGCCAAGCCCGCGGCCCGGTCCACCCGGCGGGCCACCGCCGCGCCGCGGGGCGCGGTCGCCGCCCCATAGGAAAGCCCGGCCAGGAGCCCCACCAAGATAACGCCCACAGCCCACCAGAATGTCTCGACAGGCCAGAGGCGACCCGCCAGCAGGGCCAGCACCGCAGCCAGCGCGCCTGCCGCCAGGCCCCGCACACCCCAGGCCAGGGCGCGCAGAAGCAGCAGGCGGCGCGACCAGGGGCCAAGGGCGTGCGTCAGACCAACGTCATGGAGGGGAGGAGCATCAAGCATCGTTCTACCTCAACGTACAAAGCCGAGCGAGATGCACCACCGAGCACACAGAGAGCACAGAGGGGTCGAGAGCGGTATGGAAAAGAACCACCATTTTCCCTCTGTGCGCTCCGTGCTCTCCGTGGCGCATCCGTCTACCCGGCCCGGCGGCGGAGCCGCCGCGGCGGGCGCAGCAGCACCGTGGTCAGCAGCACCAGCGCCAGGGACACCCCGGCCACGATAGCCAGGTGGAAACGCCACAGGGGGAGGCCCTGGCCCGGCCCTGGCCCATACCCAGGGTAGCCGAAGACCAGCGAGACAAAGGGAATGCCGAAGCCGGGCTGCGCCACCGCCGAGGCCATTGCTGCCAGCGGGTTCATATATACCAGCCAGTGCGTCTCCGGCGGCCCGTTCCTGAACACCGCCGAGGAGATGGAGAGGATGACCGCAGCGATGCCCAGGCCGAAGGTCAGGAAGAAGGCCAGCCCGTAGGTGGCGACCGTCGCCATCTGCACCCGCCGGATGAGGGTGGAGACCAGCAGCCCCAGCGCCCCGATGAGCACCGCGGTGGAGAAGGAGATCAGGAAGGCCTTGGCTACCATCGTGGGCGAGACGCCCCCGAAGAGGAAGGCCAGGCTGAACACCGGTAGCGAGGCCAGCAGTAGCACGAGCACGTAGGCCAGGGACGACAGCAGCTTGCCCAGGACGATGCTGAAGGCCGACAGCGGCGTTACCAGCAGCAGGTCCAGGGTCTGGCGCTCCCGCTCCCCGGCGATGGCCCCGGCGGTCAGTCCGGGGACGATGAAGATGACCAGCAGGAGCTGGAAGACGGCCAGCAGCCCGAATACCTGGAGCCCCAGGGTTGCCACCTGATAGCCGCCGCCGTAAACGCTCATCTGCTGCATCTGCCACACGAAGCCCAGCCCCAGCAGCCCCAGCAGCCCCAGGTACACGGTGATGGTGGCCGCCGAGCGCCAGCCCCACATCCGGGAGCGCAGCTCCTTCGCCAGCACCGCCGTCAGGCGCAGCGCCGCCGTCCGCAGGTTCTGCCCGCGCATCATGCCTCCTCTCCAGCGAGTGCTGAGTCTCCGCCCCTCTCCCTCAGCACTCAGCACTCGCTATCCCTCGTTGCTGTTGCGGGTGATGGTCAGAAAGATGTCCTCCAGCCCGCGGGAGATGGCTCCGAAGGCGGTCACCGGGATGCCCGCCTCGACGAGGCCGCGCAGGACCCGGTGCATGGCAGCGTCGTCCCCCTGAAAGTCCACCCGCACCAGGCGGTCCTCGGTTTCCAGGTCCCGCACCTCGGGCTGGTCCCGCAGCAGCGCGGCCGCCTCCTCCGCCCGGTCCAGCACCCGTACCTCGATGCGCCGCTGCGCGCCCAGTTGGGCGACGATCTCCTCGACCGTGCCCAGGGCCACCATCTGCCCGTGGTCCACGATGCCGACCACGTTGCACAGCTCCGCCAGCTCCGGCAGGATGTGCGAGCTGATGATCACCGTCTTGCCCATGCGTTGCAGCTCCCGCAGCACCTCCCGCATCTCGATGCGGGCGCCGGGGTCCAGCCCCGAGGCCGGCTCGTCCAGCAAGAGGACGGGGGGATCGTGGATGAGGCAGCGGGCCAGGCCCAGGCGCTGCTTCATGCCCCGCGAGAGCCCTTCCACGTACTCGTCCCGCTTGGCGGCCAGGTCCATCAGCTCCAGCAGGTCGTCGGCGACGCGCCCCCGCCGCGGGGCGGGGATGCCGTAGGCCCGGCCGTAGAAGTCCAGGTACTCCCGCACCGTCAGGTCTTCGTACACCCCGAAGAAGTCGGGCATGTAGCCCACCAGCTCCCGCACCCGCGCCCGGTCCCGCGTCACCTCAGCGTCGCCCACCCAGGCCCGGCCCGCGCTGGGCTCCAGCAACGTCGCCAGGATGCGCAGAGTGGTGGTCTTGCCCGCGCCGTTGGGGCCCACGAACCCGAACAGGCTGCCCTGGGGCACCGCAAAGCTCAGCGCGCGCAGCGCCTGGGTGCGGCCGTACTGCTTCACCAGCCCTTCGACCCGGATCATCCTTCGCGTCCTCCCTCCAGGCTCAGGGTTACCGGTCCGAAGCTCAGGGTGTCGCGGGTGGCCTTGGTGAGCTTCAGGCGCACCGTGCCATCGGCGGCCAGGTAGTCCGCCGGGTCACCCTCCGGCGTGGCCACGTACGGCTGTCCGCCGTAGGGACTGCCCGTCGGGTACGGCGCCCACGCCGGCGCTACTTGCGCCATCCCTGATCCACCGCCGATGACCACCGGGGCCGGCGTGGGCGCAGCAGCGCCGGGCGGCTGCGTGCCCGGCGGCGTGGCCCCCAGCTTGCTCCCCGTATCGGGGGCGAGCGCGGCGAGGTCCCACTCCCCGGTCCGCCAGTTGTACAGGGCCGCCTCGAAGGGATCAGAGGGGCGCACCACGCCGTCCAGGGGCAGGGACACTCGGAGGGCCGTGACCGGTTTGCCCGCCGCGAAGGGCGCCGCGAACTGGAGGGTGACGCTGCCCTCGGCGAACTGGAAGCCGCCGGGGTAGCCCTTGACGGGCCTGCCTCTGCCTCCCACGAAGCCCCCGAACGCGGAGCCACCCTCCACGGCGATGGGGTACCCCTGGATGAAGCCGGGGGGCATCTGGTAGGTCCCCACGGGCTCCAGGGGCAGCGCGGCCAGCACCGCGGTCAGATGGCTCCCCCGCGGCGCCTGCCGGTCCACCGTCACCTCGGCGCCGAGGTCGTCGGTCCAGCCGAAGAAGAACAGCGGCCGGTCGTCGTCCACCGGCAGCCCCTCCATCTTGGGGCTCAGCACCGACTGGATGACCTGCTGCTTGCGCATGCGCTCCCGGTCCTCCAGCGTCGGCGGCCCCGACATAGGGCGGTTGTAGATCTGGTAGATGGGCGGCGGACCGGCCACGGGGGACCAGCCCCCCAGGGCGCTGATCTGCACCTCTGCGCTCGCGCCGGGGGCCAGGTCGCCCAGTTCGGCGTAGCTCATGCCCACGATGAGGTAGCTGTCCCGCAGGGTCAGGTCAGTGGTGTTGCGGATGGCCCCCTCCAGCCTGCCGTTCTGAAGGCGGAGCCGGGTCTCCAGGCCGCCGGACAGGGGGATGGAGCGCTCGGCCCACACGCTGCGCATGGACCACATGCTCATGCCCAGCAGCTCCGCCGCGCCCTGGTCCTGGCGCACCCGGATGCCCACCGGCGCCTTCCCCGATCCCATCTGGGTGGACGGCCTGCCATAATAGCGGTCGCCCAGGGACGAGACCAGCCCGCCGTCCTCGAAAGAGAGCCGGTAGCTGGTCTCGCTGGGGGCGAACACCCCCACGTAGGACTCTACCCGCTGCCGGGGGCTGTCAGGGGAAAGGTGGACCAGGGAGACAGTGCTGGTGAGCACGTCGCTGCCCTTGTCCTTGAGGGCCAGCAGGAAGGTGCCCCCCGAAAAAAGGGCCACCAGCAGGGGGATGGTCAGCCAGCTCCAGGCCCGGCGGCGCAGGCGGCGCAGGACCAGGTAGTTCACCGGGCCGACCAGCAGCACATAGGCCGCGATGATCCCGGCCAGCACCTTCACCGAGGGCAGGTCCAGCGCCGGCAGGTTGCTCAAGGCCGAAGCGATGCCGGGGTTCTGGAAGGAGGCCCCACGTGCAAAGCCGGGCGGGCCGACCACGCCGCCGGCCGGGACCAGGACCTCAGGATTGGTGCGGGACAGCAGCTCCCGCCACAGGCCGGGCAGCCCCGGCCAGCCCGCCAGGGGCTCCAGGCTGGGATCGAAGGCCAGGAACAGCACGGAGCCGCTCCCCCGCTCGGCCAGCGCCACCAGGGGCAGGTCGCCCTGGGCGGCCAGCGCCCGGCCACCGGAGACCGTGCCGGTGCTCACCGTGAGCAGTCGGTCGGACGCGAGGGGACGGCCACCCCACCGCTCCAGCACCGCCGGGGCCGCCACCGTCGTGCTGCCCGCGACGGCCACCGGCAGGAGGGACGGCGGCAGGCCGCCCAGGGTGCGGCGGGCCTCCGCGCCCCCAAAGACTACCAGGGTGCCGCCCCCACCCACCCAGTCCTCCAGGGCCTGGGCCTGCTCCGGGCTGAGCTGCAGGGTCACGAAGTCGCCCAGGAGGATGAGGTCGAAGGCCCGCAGCGCATGGGGCAGCGGGGGCAGCGTCTCCTCGCTCAGGGGAACCACCGTCCACCCGCGGCCCTGCCCCAGCACCCCCTGGGCCGGGAGGGTCGCCGCTGCGCCCTGGCCCTGGGCCAGCACCCCCACCAGCAGGTCCTCCTCGGCCACCGTACTGTAGCTGCCCTCCGCCTCGGCCAGGGTCTGGCCGTCCTGCACCAAGCGCACGGTGATGTCGGTGTTGTCCAGGGGGACGTACAGGGTAAACCGCTTGCGGGCGCCCTGGGGCAGGGCCGCCTGGACCGCGTACTCGGTGGTGTAGGGCAAGGAAGGCCCGCCCATGCTCATGGCCTCGTCCCCGACGACCATAAGCTCCCCGGACAGGTTCGGGCCAGTGTTCTCCACCTCGACCACCACCGGCGTCCAGGACCCCAGCCGTGCTCGCCCGTCGAAGCCCACCCGCACCTGCATGGTCACGGGGCCTTCAGCAAACAGCGGCGCCGGGGGGACCAGCGCTGGGACCAGCACCAGGGCCAGGAGGAGCGCCGCCGCCCACCACGGCGTAGGTGTGGTTAAGGAGTGCCGGTGCCCAGACCGCGGTGTGCCGTGCATATGCCCTCCTCCCTGTTGGCCAGGGTCGTGTCGCTGGCTCCGGCGCCCACTGCGCGGGAGCCATGCCGATGGGCCGGGGAAGACGGGAGACCGCCCTTATTGTATAGACGGCGCCGGGACCGAAAAGTTCCCAGCGCGACCGCACAATCGGCTAGCTTCTTCCCTCCCGCGCCCTGTGCTCGCCGAGCCCCGCGCATCCTCGCGTCGCAGAAATAGTGCGATCACACCATGTTCTGGCGCCGGAACCCCCGTATGCTTCGACTTGTGAAGGCAATCGCAGAGCGCTCCTACCGTCGCCTCCGCCGTCCCCGGACACCGGGCACCGGAGGGGGCAGGCGCGGCTGGGGAGGCTGGGGCCGCATGAGCACGGGCGTGGCGATCGGTTCTGGTGGCGTTGTGGTCGGGCGACCAGGGAGGTTGGCTTATGAAACGGGACATGCTCATCGCAGGCGCGCTCTGGGGCCTGCTCACCCTGGTGGGCGAGGTCTGGGCGCTGACGACGGAGTTCAATCCACCGGGCTACGCTGCCGAGGCGCGCCTGGTTGATGACGCCTTTCAGACCATGATGGTCCTGGGCGTGCCGGTCTTCGCGCTGGTCATCGCGTTCCTGGGCTACGCGGTCGTGCGCTTCCGCGATCGTGGTGACCCTCCCGAGGACGGGCCGCCGCTCCGTGAGCACCGCCCGCTCATCGTGGGCTGGCTGGGGGTCACTACCGGGCTGACGGTCCTGGTCATCATCAATCCCGGCATTGTTGGTATGCTCGAACTGCGGCACGAGCATCCGGCCGACCTCGTGGTGCAGGTCGAGGGGTTCCGCTGGGCCTGGCGCGTCCACTACCCGGAGTACAACCTCACGACCACGGAACTGGTCCTGCCCGTGGACCAGCGGGTCCAGTTCGACGTGACTGCCACGGATGTGCTCCATTCCTTCTGGATCCCGGCCTTCCGGGTGAAGATCGATGCGGTGCCGGGGTTGGTCACGCGGACCTATGCGACCCCGACCATCACCGGGAGCTTTGCCGGGGATGATCAGTTGCGGGTCCAGTGCGCCGAACTGTGCGGGCTGGCCCACAACCTCATGCGGACGCCCGTCAGGGTCGTGGCGCAGACCGAGTTCGATGCGTGGGTCGCCCAGCAGCGGGCAGCAGCCCGGTAGGAGGTGCAGGATGGCGTTGGTGCCCTTGCTCAAAGGGATAGTCTTCGGCAGCATCGGCGGGGTGCTGGGCGGCGGCCTGGCGATGGCCGTCCGGGGGATGATGGGGCTGCCCCCCTGGTCCCTGGAGCCGGTCCTGGCCCTGGGCTACGCCTTTGCCCTCCTGGGATGGCTGCTGGGCGTCGGCATGTGGGCAGCCTGGGGCCGGGAGTGGTTCGGGCTGCCGGTCCGGGAAGACCACACGCACGACTGGAGCCGCTATTTCCGCTTTACCACCGACCATAAGGTCATCGGGGTCCAGTACCTCGTGACCTTCATCGCCCTGTTCCTGCTGGCCGGTCTGCTGGCGATGCTCATGCGGGCCGAACTCATGGCGCCCGGCTATACCCTCATGGGGCCGATGACCTACAACACCGTCATGAGCCTGCACGGCATCATCATGGTCGCGGTGGCCGTGGCGACCATCATCGGGGGGTTCGGGAACTTCGTGGTCCCGCTGCTCATCGGCGCGGAGGATGTGGCCTTCCCGCGGGTCAACGCCCTCAGCTACTGGATCGTGCCGCCGGTGGCCCTGCTCCTGGTCGCCAGCGTGTTCTTCGGCGGCTTCGATACGGGCTGGACCGCCTATCCGCCCCTGAGCGTGGTCAACGCCAGCGGGCAACTCCTGTTCCTGCTGGCCTTCCTCACCTTCGGGCTGTCGTCCATCCTGGGCGGCCTGAACTTCCTGGTGACCATCATCACCTTGCGGGCGAAGGGGATGACCTGGGGGCGGTTGCCCATCTTCGTATGGTCTATCTTCGCCGCCGCCATCATCGCCCTGACCGGCACCCAGTTCGTTGCCGCCGGGCTGCTCATGGTGATCCTGGACCGGGTGCTGGGGATGGCCTTCTTCGAGGCCTCCCGCGGTGGCGCCCCGCTGCTGTACCAGCACATCTTCTGGTTCTATTCCCACCCGGCAGTGTACATCATGATCCTGCCGGCCTTCGGCCTGGCGCTGGAGGTGCTGAGCCACTTCTCCCGCAAGCCGCTGTTTGCCTACCGGTGGGTCGTCGGCAGCTTCCTGATCGTCGTGGCCCTGAGCTTTATCGTCTGGGCACACCACCTGTTCACCAGCGGGATGGCCGACTACCTCCACATCCCCATCATGATCACCACGGAGATCATCTCCATCCCGACGGGGATGGTCTTCCTCTCGGCCCTGGGAACGATCTGGATGGGGCGGCTCTGGCTGAAGACCCCCATGCTGTTCGCGCTGGGGTTCGTCGCCAACTTCCTCATCGGCGGCATCACCGGGATCTTTCTCGCCGACGTTCCCACGGACATCCACCTTCAGGATACCTACTTTGTGGTCGCCCACTTCCATTACACCATCGTGGGCGGCGAAATCTTCGCCCTGATGGCGGGGATCTACTACTGGTTCCCCAAGATCACCGGGAGGCGGTACCACGAGACCCTGGGCAAGGTCCATTTCTGGTGGATGTTCGTCATGTACAACGTGACCTTCATCCCCATGTTCGGCGTGGGGCTGGAGGGGATGAACCGGCGCATCGCCGACTACGCGCCGCAACTGGGCAACGCCAACCTGTTCATTAGCATCTCGGCCTTCCTGCTGGGGACGAGCTTCCTGGTGATGGTCACGAACCTGGTCCTCTCGTGGGCCCGCGGGACCCTGGCGTACGACAACCCGTGGCACGCGCGCACGCTGGAGTGGCAGACCACGTCGCCGCCGCCCCTGGAGAACTTCCTGGTCCCGCCCGTGGTCTCCGGTACGCCCTATGACTACGGCGTGCCGGCGCCGGCGCTGAATGGTGTTGCCGGGAAGCCGCTGGTGACGTCGGGATCGCGGTAGCGCCCTGTCAGCCGTGAACTGGTGGCTGCCGGCCTGAAGGCCGGGCCTTCCCGGTGGTCCAGGCCCGCCGTTCACGGCGGCAGCTCACCTCAGCAAACGAGACCTGACAGAGCGCTAACCGGAAGGAGGATGGGATGCCACGGAGAGAGAAAGGAAGGCACGCGATGCAGACAACTCGCCCGCGCGTCCCGGCGCGCCTCGGTCTGTGGGTCTTTCTCGGCCTGGCGGTGCTGACGGTGGTGGAGTACATCGTCGCCGTGGCCCTGCCCGGCGGGACGGTCCCCTACCTGACCGTCATCGGCTTGCTCAAGGCCGGGCTGATCCTCGTCTACTTCATGCACGTGGCGCAGCTTTGGCACCAGGAGGAGCATGACCATGAGTAGCGCGACCCTGCTCCGCACGGCTCCCAGCGTCCACTACGATCAGGGTCCGAGCCGCCTGGCTATCAACCGGCTGGGGCTCTGGCTGTTCATCATTTCGGAGAGCTGCCTGTTCGCCACGCTGCTGGCGAGTCGCTTCTACCTGACCGGGCTTGACCGGCCGGAGGGCCTGAACCAGACCCTCGGCCTGGCGATCACCGCAGTCTTGCTGGTGAGCAGTCTCACCGCCTACCGGGCGGAGGCCGCCAGCGCCTCCGGCGACCAGGCGGGATTCCGGCGGAACTTACTGATGACCCTTGCCCTGGGGGGACTCTTCGTGGTGGGCGTCGGGCTGGAGTGGGCCGAAGGGTTCCACTACTTCCCGCCGCAGAGCACCTTCGGGACCGTCTTCTTCACCCTGACGGGGCTCCACGCCTTCCACGTGCTCTCGGGGCTGCTGGCCCTGGCCCTGGTCTATCGCCACGGCCGCCACGGGCGCTACGGGCCTGGGAAGTATTGGGCGGTTGAGGG
Source organism: Chloroflexota bacterium (assembly GCA_016210175.1). Lineage (GTDB taxonomy): Bacteria > Chloroflexota > Dehalococcoidia > SHYD01 > JACQUQ01 > JACQUQ01. The sequence goes on from JACQUQ010000235.1 coordinate 9,863, forward strand.
CACCGTCAAGTACTGGCACTTCGTGGATGTCGCCTGGGTGTTCATCTACCCCACCCTGTACCTGGTGAGCTAGGGTACCGCGAGGGGTGAGGTGATGAGGTGTCACCGGAGCGAAGGGTCCGTACTCCGGGGCTATGGATGCTGCGCCGGAGTTTCTCCTGAGCCGTCATGCCCGGCGGGGCACCACCGGGGATGCAAGGCCGCTCGTGGTGAGCCGAAGCCTGCCCTGAGCCGGTCGAAGGGAACCCTGAGCGGCCCGCCCGCCCTTCGACAAGCCTGCTCTGAGCCTGCCGAAGGGCTCAGGACGAGCGGGTATTTTCGGTGGGCGGGCCTCGCCCACCAGTGGGCAACGGATAGCTATTCGGGCCGCCGCACCCGGATGCCCCCAGCCACCTGGAGCCCGATGACGACCTCCCGGTGGTCCACATCCAGGGTCATGGTGCCCTTGTAGGGGGCAACCTCCCGCACCGTAATCGGGGTGTTGGGCAGCAGCCCGTTGCTCACCAGGTACTCCAGCAGGCGGGTATCATCCTCGGGGATACGGTCTATCTGCCAGCGTTCCTCCGCCGTCACCTGGCCCAGGGTCTTACCGTGGCTCCGGCGGGGCGGCGCATTCCCAGGGATGGGGTACCCGAAGGGGCAGCTGGCCGGACGGCCCAGCACCGCGTCAATGCGCTCTTCCACGGCGGGCGAGATGGCGTGCTCCAGCCGGTGGGCCTCAGTATGCACCAGCGCCAGGTCCACGTGCAGCACATCTGCCAGCAGGCACTCGGCCAGACGGTGGCGGCGGACCACGCTCACCCCGATCTGCTGGCCGCGGGGCGTGAACCGCACCGTCTTCTCCCCGGTAATTTCAATCAGGCCGTCCTTCGCCAGGCGGCGCAGCATGCCCAGCACCGAGGGCAACGCCAGCCCCAGCCGCTCGGTAGGCGGTGAACGGCGTAGCATCTCTGCCAGCTTGGCAACCGTTACCGCTTCTCCCTCCTCATCCAGCCGGAACATGCTGGCGAGGTAGTTCTCGGCAACCATCGACGGTCCTGCGGCCTCGCTCATCACCCGTACTCCTCGTTGGCTTTCCGCGCGCTCCCGCGCCAGACTTTCGTCCAGAGCGGCGGGGGAAATACTATGCACATTCTAGCTTGGAGACCGCGTACAGGCAAGCTGAGGCGGCGCGTGGATACACCGGAACAGGACCGCGTCTGTTTTCCGGCGTCGGAAGAGCATGGCATCGAGCGCCCCGCGGCAGGGTGATGCCGACGTCGCGGGTGGCGTAGCAGCATAGGGGCCAGCGTAGGAAGGAAAGAGGAGACGGAGCACGCTGCTACCCATCTGCTACAGAGGGCGGAACCGGGCCGGTTGTGTTCCTGGCTTAGCGGGTGTTAGGAACTCCGCCCGCGAGCCGGAAGCGGCCCGCTCACCACGAGCGGCTTGGGTGCGCCAGGGGGGATCCGTTGCCAACGGGAGTTCCTAACACCCGCTAGCGGTGGGGACCGTCTACGAAGGCACCTCCCAGATCCAGAAGCTCATCACCGGCCGGGAGACCCTGGGCATCTCCGCCTTCGTGTAGCATACAAGAAGAGACGGCCTCGCTCTCGGAGAGCGAGGCCGCTCCGGTACCGACTGGGGCCGTTTCCCAGAATTCTACTCGGTGTGAGATCGGCCAAAGAGAATTCTACTTCTCCGGGAATGAACCGCTCCGGGAAAAGTGGAGGCTATAATCCTTGAGAGAGGGGGCGGCCATGACACGACCGGGACGGTATCCGACGGAGGTACGAGAGCGAGCGGTGCGGTTGGTGTTGGAGCACCAAG
>JACQUQ010000249.1 GCA_016210175.1 Chloroflexota bacterium
GCCGCTATCTTCCACCTGTACAACCATGCCTTCTTCAAGGCGCTGCTGTTCCTGGGCTCCGGCAGCGTGAACCACGCCACCGGCACCTTCAACATGCAGTACATGGGCGGGCTGCGTCGAGCCATGCCCTGGACCTTCTGGACTCTCATGGTGGCCTCCCTGAGCCTGGCGGGCATTTTCCCCTTCTCCGGCTTCTGGAGCAAGGACGAGATCCTGGCCGAGTCCCTGGGCAATCCCCTCCTGTTCGGCCTGGCCCTGGCTGCCGCCTTCATGACCGCGTTTTACGTCTTCCGCATGATGTTCCTGACCTTCTTTGGCAGCTACCGGGGCGGGCTGGCAGCGGAGATCGCGGAAACCGGGGCGGTGCCGGTCCCGGCCTACGCCACCGGCGACCCCCACACCACCGGCGGAGAGCATGCCGCCGATGGGCACGAGGAGGAGCACGGCCAGGCTCACGGTACCACGGAGCACCGCCTGCACGAGTCCCCCTGGATCATGGTGGGGCCGCTGGTCGTGCTGGCCGTACCGTCGGTGGTCTCCTGGGTGGTCAATCCGCCGTGGTCCCTGGCCCTGGGGATCCCGCAGCACTGGCTCTCGGACTTCCTGTTCAACCAGACCTACCGGGCGCTGCTCCCGGAGCACCACGCCGCGGCGTTCAACCCTGCGGTGGCCGTGCTGTCGGTGGTGGTGGCCCTGGCCGGGATTGGCCTGGCCTACCTGATGTACATGAAGGGCGCGCCATCGCCCAAGGCCGCGGGCGCGCTGCTGGGTGGAGTGCCCTACCGGGTGCTCAGCAACAAGTGGGGCTTTGATCACCTGTACGAGGAGATTCTGATCCGGCGCGTGCTGTATCGGCTGGTGGCGGCGTTCCTGGACGCCTTCGACGCCCGCGTGGTGGACGGCGTCGTGAACGGCGCGGGCGATCTGGCCCGCTCCCTGGGCAACGGCGTGCGCCGCCTCCAGAGCGGGCAGGTGCAGTCCTACGGCCTCGCCATCTTCATGGGCGTGGTGGTCATTATGGCCGTGTACCTGACGACGGGGTAGGGCATAAGGCGATGAGCCAGGCGCCGGTACGGAAGCGCAGCAGCCTGGAGAGCGTGCGCTTCCGCGCGCTGGCGAAGGCGTTCGCCGAGCGTGTCCTGGGTGAGCTTGACGGGGCAATCCAGGCGGTCGTGCTCTACGGCTCGGTGGCGCGGGGGGAGGCCACACCCGAGAGTGATGTTGACCTCTTCATCGTCACGCCACAACCGCAGGGCATTTGGAGCGCCGTCGGGGACATCGCGCACAACATCAGCGCCCAGCACGGCTACCGACCCAGCTTGGTGCCGTATGCCGTGGATGTTCGCCACATCGAGGATCTGGTGCGCCTGGGATCGCCGTATCTCCGTGATGTCTTGAACGAGGGCCGTATTCTTTACGATGATGGCACCTTCGCCAAGCTACGCCAGGAGATCCTGAGCGCTCCCTATTGGAGATACATGACGGCGGCGCATCCTCCGGAGTTTGCCCGGGACACCTTGCTGCAAGCCGACGAGATGCTGGAGCAAGCCCGGCTGCTGCTCCAGCACGGACACCTGCGGGGTGTTGCGGACCGGGCCTATTACGCCATGTTCCACGCTGCCACGGCGGCGGTCTCCCAGGAGGTCCCGCGGCTGCCCAGGACGCATGATGGCCTGAAGACGTTGTTCTCGCTCCACTTCGTGGCTACCGGCAGAGTCGCCCGGGACGCTGGGAGCGATCTCGACGATGCACTGCGGCTACGGCTCGCCGCCACCTACAACCCGCGTGCCGCGCTCGATGCGGATGCGGTGGTCACGCTGGTAGAGAAAGCAGCAGCCTTCATCGCTGCCGTTCGGCAACTGCTCGGCATGGAGGAACCGTCTTGATCCTCTCACTCTTGGTGTTCTTGCCGCTGCTGGGGGCGCTGGCTATCGCCCTGCTGCCGGTCCGCGACGACCGGGCCATCAAGATCACCGCTGCCCTGTTCACTGCGGCCAGCCTGGTGATCTCCGGGTGGGTCTTCGTCCAGGCGTACTTCTTCATGTGGCTGAACCCCGGCGACTTCCAGCCCCTCTTCGTGGAGCGGGTATCCTGGATCCCACAGCTCAACAGCTATTACTACCTCGGAGTGGACGGCTTGAGCCTACCCATGGTCATCCTGACCACGGTGATCGGCTTCCTGTCGGTCCTGGTCTCCTGGAACATCACCCTCCGGGTCCGGGAGTACTTCGCCTGGCTGCTGGTGCTGGAGACCGGCGTCCTGGGGGTGTTCACCTCCCTGGACCTGCTGCTGTTCTTCCTGTTCTGGGAGGTCGAGCTGGTGCCCATGTACCTGCTCATCTCCATCTGGGGCAGCGCCCCGCCCCTGGGCCGCCGCGAGTACTCGGCTATGAAGTTCCTGATCTACACGATCTTCGGCAGCGCCTTTATGCTGGTGGGCGTGCTGGCGGTCCTGTTCAGCGCCGGCACCCTGGACATGCGGGAACTGGCGACGGTCCCCCTGCGGGAGGCGATCCTGCCGGTGTCGGTGCTCTTCTGGTTGTTCTTCATCGCCTTCGCCATCAAGCTGCCCATGTTCCCCTTCCACACCTGGCTGCCCGACGCGCACACAGATGCGCCCACGGCGGTGAGCGTGATGCTGGCGGGGGTACTGCTGAAGATGGGCGGCTACGGGATGCTGCGCATCTGCGTGAGCATGTTCCCGGAGGCGGCCCAGACCTACGCGCCCCTGCTGGCGGCCCTGGCGGCCATCGGCATCGTCTACGGCGCCCTGGTGGCGCTGCGGCAGACAGACCTCAAGCGCATGATCGCCTATAGCTCGGTGAGCCACATGGGCTACGTGCTGCTGGGTATCGCGGCCCTGGGCGAGGTGGGGCTGACGGGCGCGGTGCTGGGGATGTTCACCCACGGGACCATCACCGGGCTGCTCTTCGCCCTGGTGGGGCTGATCTACGACCGTGCCCACACCCGCGAGATCCCGCGGCTCCGGGGGCTGGCCCACCAGATGCCCTTTATCGCCACCGTCTTTGTGGTGGCGGGCCTGGCCTCGCTGGGGTTGCCCAGCATGAGCGGCTTCGTCGCCGAGTTGCTGGTCTTCCTGGGCGCCTTCCCCCGCCATGCCGTATGGACGGTCATCGGCGTTACGGGGGTGGTCCTGGCCGCGGGGTACATCCTGTGGACCGTGGAGCGGATCCTCTTCCGCCAGCCCGACCCCCATTTCGACGAACTGCGCGATGCGAGCGTGCTGGAAGCCGTGCCGCTGTCGGTGCTGGTAGCCCTCATCATGGTCATCGGCGTGCGCCCAACGCTGCTCACTAACGTCATCCAGCATGGCATCGCACCCATTATCCTGCGCCTGGGGTAAGCAGGGCTGAGTGCTGAGTGCTGAGTGCTGAGTGCTGAGGACGGAGCAACCGGCACCCTGCTCCGTCCTCAGCACTCAGTCCTCAGTCCTTAGAGGAGTGTTCCTGGTGTATGACCTGCGCTTGATGGCTCCCCAACTGGCCCTGATGGTTGTGGCCTTCGCGGTCCTGTTCCTGGACCTGCTGATCCCCCAGAAGCAGCGGTGGATGCTGGCCTGGCTGAGTGTGGCCGGCCTCGTGGTGGCCGCGGGCCTGAGCCTGTCGCTGCTCGGCCAGGGTGGGACGAGCTTCTTCAACATGCTCGTCGTCGATGGCTTGACGGTCTTCTTCATGCTGCTGTTTGCGGGCGCGGCGCTGCTGGTCGTTGCGGCGACCGCGGAGTACGCCCCGCGGCTGGAGCCCCACCTGGGCGAGTACTACAGTATCCTGCTGCTGACCACCGCCGCCATGATGTTCCTGGCCTCCAGCGGCGAGTTCATCAGCCTCTACGTCGCCCTGGAGACCATCGGCATCGGCCTCTACGTCCTGGCGGGCCTGGGCCGCGACCAGAAGTCCAGCGAGGCCGGGATCAAGTACCTGCTCCTGGGCGCCATCAGTTCGGCGGTGCTGCTCTACGGGATGGCCCTGGTGTACGGTCTGACCGGAAGCACCGACTTCGCGGTCATCGCCCAGGCGCTGCCCGCGGTGGCCGAGGTCAACCGGGCCACGCTGCTGCTGGCCGTGGTGCTGCTGGTGGCGGGCTTCGGCTTCAAGATGGCCGCGGTGCCCTTCCAGATGTGGGTGCCCGATGTCTACGAGGGTGCGCCCACGCCGGTGACCATGTACCTGTCCGTAGCCAGCAAGGCCGCGGGGTTCGCCGCCGTGCTGCGGGTGTTCCATGGCGCGCTCGGCCAGCCCCCCATCCAGGCGGAATGGGCGGCGCTCTTTGCGGTGCTGGCCGTGGCCTCCATGACCGTGGGCAATGTGGGCGCCATCCCCCAGTCCAACATCAAGCGCATGATGGGCTATAGCTCCATCGCCCACGCGGGGTACCTCATGGTGGGCCTGGCGGTGCTCCAGCAGTCGGGGTCGGCGGGCCTCCTGTTCTATCTGGTGGCCTACGCGCTCACCAACCTGGCGGCGTTCCTTGCCATCATTCTCATCTCCCGGCAGCTCAACAGCGATCTGATCCCCGACTACACGGGGCTGTACCGCCGGGCCCCTGCGCTGGCCCTGGTCCTGGGGCTGTGTATGCTCTCGCTGACGGGCATTCCACCCACCGCAGGCTTCTGGGCCAAGGTGTACCTCTTCGGGGCCGCGGTGGAAAGCGGGCTGGCGTGGCTGGCCCTGGTAGGCGTCATCAACTCGGTAGTGTCGGCATACTACTACATCGGGGTGGTGCGGGCCATGTTCCTGGGCGCACCGGCCAGCGAGGAGCCGTTGGCGGTCCCGGTCGGGCTGCGGTCCGTTGGGGTGCTGGTGGCCCTGGTGGTCCTGGCTATCGGGGTGTACCCGCCCCCATTTCTTGATGCCGCGGTCGCGGCGGCCCGGGTGCTCGTTCCCTAAGCCGGCGGAAGGCTGCATCACCAGTGCTCGGTCAATAATAATGATGGAGTGATGGGTTCGGTCATGCTGAGCCGGAGCGCAGCGAAGGCGAAGCATCCGTAGCCCCGGAGTACGGACGCTTCGCTCCGCTCAGGGTGACAACCCATCGGCCATCCTTGACCGAGCACCAGGAGCGCGCATGTTCCACGCAGCGGGGGGGTAGCCAGGCGCTTCCGCTGCCCCCAGTCGTTATGGCGCAGTCCTTCTGCCCAAGGGAGCACCGGTGAACGTCTACCTGACGGCCCTGGCCCTGCTGGTGGCCCTCCTGCTCCAAACCTCCTTGCTGGTGTCCTGGGGCGCCCCCGGCTGGCACCTCGACGTGGTGCTCCTTTTGATTGTGGGCATCGGCGTGGTGGGGGGAGCCACGCGGGCGGTGGTCTGGTCGCTGGTGGCTGGCCTCTTACTGGATGTCACCAGCGTCGCGCCGCTGGGAACGAACCTCCTGGCGCTGCTGCCCGTTGCCCTGCTGACCACGGTGCGGGACACGAACCTGGTGGAGGGCAAGCTGACCCTGGCGCTGGCCCTGGCCTTCGGGGGCACCCTGCTGTACACCTGCATGTTCCTCCTGGTGTTGCAGGCCACCGGGCGGCGCGTCGATTGGCTGGGCAGCCTGTGGTGGGTCGCGTTGCCTTCGGCGGTCCTCAACACGGTGGTGATGCCACTGGTCTACTGGGTAGCCAGGGGGCTGGCGCTGCCGCACCTGGTCCGGAAGGGCACCTTCATCCGGCCGTGAGCGCCCGCGGGTGCGCACCAGGAAGGGGGCGGCGCTGAGGCCCTCGCGACTCTTCGCCCGTTCTCTCGTTGTGCTCGCAGGGTAGGTGAGCAGTGGGGGTGGAGGCGCCATGTTCCTCGCACGGCGGCAACGCTGGCAGGTGAAGCGCAAGAAGCAGGATGAAGGCCACGCCCTGCGGCGACGCCTGGTCCTGCTGCGCCTCCTGACGGTCCTGGCCTTCGTGGTGCTGGCCGGCCAGCTCTGGCGCCTCCAGATCGTCGAGGGGAGCCGCTACCAGCAAAAGGCGGAGGCCAATCGCCTGCGCCTCCTGCCACTGCCACCACAGCGCGGCGTGATCTACGACCGCAACCACACCATCCTGGCCCGCAACGCCCCCAGCTTCACCGCCGCCGTCGTCCCTGCCGACCTCCCCGAAGACCAGCAGCCTGCCGTGGTCGCCCGTCTGGAAGCCATTCTGGGCATGCCAGGTGAGACCATCACCCGCCTGATCGATGAGCGCCGTACCCAGCGCCTCCTCTTTGCGCCGGTGCCTATCAAGACCGACCTCCCCCGGGAGCAAGCCTTCATCCTGGAGGAGCACCACACCGAACTGCCCGGCGTGAGCGTGCTGGCGGAGCCTATCCGCGCCTATCCCGAAGGGGACGAGGTGGCCCACGTGCTGGGCTTTCTGGGCCGCATCTCGGCCGAGGAGTACGCCACGCTCAAGGACCAGGGCTACACCATCAACGATACCCTGGGCAAGATGGGCGTCGAGTACACCTATGAAGGACTGCTGCGGGGCACGCCGGGCGTCGAGCAGGTCGAAGTGGACGTGAACGGACGGCGGGTCCAGGCCCTCAGCACGCGCCCGACCACGCCCGGCGCCAATCTGGTGCTGAGCATCGACCTGGACCTCCAGCGCGCGGCCACCCAGATCCTGCGCCAGGGTATGGGCATCTCCAAGTTCGCCGCTGCCGTTGTCATGGACGTGCGCACCGGCGAAGTCCTGGCGCTGGTGTCCCTGCCGACCTACGACAATACCATGTTCGGCTCCCCCGCGCGGGCGGCGGAGGTACAGGCGCTCCTCACCGACCCGGCCCGCCCCATGCTGAACTACGCCGTCAGCGGGCGCTACCCACCGGGGAGCATTTTCAAGCTCATCACGGGCACGGCAGCGCTTCAGGAGGGCGTCGCGACCCCGGCGACCCGTATCTTCAGCCCCGGGGTGATCTACGTTTCCGGTTGGCCCTTCTACGACTGGGCTGCCCTGGGGTCGCTGGACTTTCAGCGCGCCATCACCATGTCGTCAAATGTGTACTTCTACTATTTGGCAGGGGGCTATGGCAACTTCGTGGGGCTGGGGCCGGACCGCCTGGCCCGCTACGCACGGGAGTATGGCCTGGAGGAAGTCACGGGGATTGATCTCCCCGGGGAGGTCGGCGGCATCGTACCGGACTCCCAGTGGAAGCTGGCTACCACGGGTGAAGCCTGGCTCCAAGGCGATAGCTATAACTTCGGTATCGGTCAAGGGTTCCTCGCGGTAACGCCCCTCCAGATGGCACGAGCCGCGGCGGCCATTGCCAACGGTGGCGAGGTGCTGGTGCCGCGGGTGGTGCGGGAGGCGGTGGACCATCAGGGGAACGTGGTGCTGCCCTTGGAGCGTCGCGTGGTACGCCGGGTCAACGTGAGTGCGGAGCACCTGCGCACGATACGGGAGGCCATGCGCCAGGCTGCGGCCAGCGGCACCGGGACGCTGGCCCAGGTGCCGGGCGTGACGGTGGCCGGGAAGACCGGCACGGCGGAGTTCTCGAAGCTGGCGGGCAGCCGGGAGCATTTGACGCACGGCTGGTTTCTGGGCTTTGCGCCCTTCGACAACCCGGAGGTTGCGATTGTGACCTTCGTGGAGCGGGGACGCGGTGCCCAGGATGCCGCGCCCATCGCCGGGAAGATCCTGCGCTCCTACTTCGAGCAGGTGCGGCCGCGGTGAGAGAAGGGCAGGCCTGGCGCAACTTTGACGGCGTCCTCGTGTGCGCCGTAGCGGCCCTGGTCGCTTACGGGGCTGCCATGCTCTACAGCGCCTCGTATGCCGGCGAGGTTGCCTTCTTCTGGACCATGGACTCTCCCGTGACCCGGCACCTGCTGTATGCGCTGGTTGGGCTGGGACTCCTGGTGCTGGTGGCGCGGCTGGACTACCACGTCTATAGCTACTGGAGTCCGGCCATCTACCTTGCCCTCCTGCTGCTCCTGGGGGCGGTGCTTGTTGCCGGCGAGAGCATCTACGGGGCGCGGCGCTGGCTGGACTCGCCGCTGATACCGATTCAGCCCTCGGAGCTGGCCAAGACCGGCGTCATCATTGTGCTGGCCCAGTACTTTGCCGCTCGCCAGGCGAATATCAAAAGCCCGCGTACCACGCTCGGCTCGCTGGTCCTGGCAGGTCTCCCGCTGGCGCTCGTTTTCCTTCAGCCCGACCTGGGCAGCGCCATGATCTTCGCAGCCATCTGGGGCGGCATGGCGTTGGCGGCTGGCACGCCGCTCCTCCACTTCGCCGTCCTGGGATCGCTGGCAGTGGCAACCCTTCCCCTGGCGTTCACCCACCTGCTCAAGGACTACCAGCGGGACCGGTTGCTGCTGTTCCTCAACCCGGCGCAGGACCCCCTGGGGGATGGCTACAACATCATCCAATCGGAGATCAGCATTGGCTCCGGGGGGCTGTTGGGCAAGGGCTTTCTCAATGGCACCCAGACCCAGTTGCACTACCTGCGCATCCAGAAGACCGACTTTATTTTCAGCGTGATCGGGGAAGAGTTGGGCTTTGTGGGCGCGCTGCTGCTGTTTATCTTATTTGCGGTGCTGATCTTCCGGGTGTTACGGTCGTCATCCGTAGCGCCAGACTCATTGGGTCGGCTGATCGCATCCGGGGTCGCCGTGGCCCTCCTGTTCCAGGTCTTCATCAACATCGGTGTCAACATCCGGTTGTTGCCGGTAACGGGGATTCCGCTGCCCTTCATCAGTGCGGGGGGCAGCTCGCTCATGAGTACCATGCTGGCGCTGGGGGTGGTGCAGAGCGTGGCGATGCGCCGGAAACCACGCCATCGTTTTGAAAGCGCGTGACCTGGGAAGGTGGGAGGGAACATATCACGACCCCGGCCCGCACAGGGCCGGGGTCGTCCTTTGTCGCGGGGCAGTGCTCTCGGAAGGCGCGCCTGCTTGGAGGTCAAGCCTCAATTGCTACATCACATCGCCGTCGTGAACGGCGGGCCGGGAACACCCCGGAAGGCCCGGCCTTCAGGCCGGCAGCCAGCAGGTCACGACTGGCGGAGCGCTAGAACAACTTCAGCAGCAGATGGCCGGGATCGTCCTCCGTGGGCGCCTGGGGTTCGACGATCACGCGGGTGAGCCACGGCACGCGCTCCAGCAGGAACGGCTCGAACTGCTCGCCGATCTGCTTGGCGGCACAGCCACAGAAGGGGCTGCATCCCAGGGCCTCCCCCAGGGAGATCCCCAGGTACATCATCCCGCGCTCCTCGTTAATGCGGTTCAGCCATACTTTCACCGGCTGGAGCCGGGGGTCCTTTTGCTGCTGCAACAGTTGCTGGAGCGCTTGGACGGCCTCCTCACCCTCCCGCCATTTCACTTCGTCGCGGGGCTCATCCTTGGTGCGTCGCATCATCGCTGTTCCTCCGTCGTTGCGCTCGCTGCCACAAATGGCGAGAAATCGAGGTGAATGTTGAAATCAGGCTCGACGGCCTCATTGACCGCTTCCACCTTGTCTACCCACGGCAGATGCTTCTTCAGCGTCCGCTCAATGCCGTGCTTCAGCGTAGCCAGCGATGCCGGACAGCCGGAGCACCCTCCGTCCATGTGAATCCACAGGCGCTTGGCCGATTCATCAATGCGCTCAACGGTCACCACGCCCCCGTGGGTAGCAATATAGGGGCGGAGGTAGTGGTCGAAAAGATACTCTACTTCTTCTTCGGCGCTGCTGAACACCTCGACGCCCACAGGCTGGCTGAGGGTCTGCTGGAGGACCTGCGCAATATGCAACCGGGCAGCCAGGGGAGGCGTGGCCGTGTTGCGCAGGCCGAATACCAGCGTCGCTGCGACACCGCCGGTCGCCTCCTGGTCGATATCCACGATATAGATCCGCTCGGCGCCAAGCTCCTGCCGCATGCGCTCACAGAGCGCCTGGAACTGCTCCGGAACCTCCATACTCGCGCTCCTCCTGGAGGCAGGTGCGCTGGACGCACACTGCCTGCGGCGTTACCGCCGGGGCATCAGGCGCACCGACATCGCCCGTGCCTTGGCGCGAACGCGGTGCGCAGTTGAAGACCATGCTGCTCCCATTACCTAATAAAAGGGTACTGACCTCGCCGTCCCTTGTCAAGCGCGGGAGCATGGCCTTTACGTGAGCGCGAGGCTGGCGACCGGCCGCTGCCCACAGACCGCTTTGAGGTGGAAAGTGATACTCTGGAGCACGACCACCGGGTCAACATCCCGCACCCAGACGCTCGGTGGCACGTGGACGCGAAACGGGGCGTAGTTCAAGATGCCTCTGATACCGCTGGCAACGAGCGCGTCTGCTACCCCCTGGCCTGCTGCTGCCGGGACCGCCACGATGCCTATTGCAATGCCTTTGCTGCGGACGGTTTCCTGGAGCTCTCGCACATCCTGGATGATGAGGTCGCCGGCCCGGCTGCCCACCCGGGCCGGGTCGGCGTCGAAAGCGGCCACGATATGGAAGCCCTGCTGCTGGAAGCCGCCGTAGCTCAAGATAGCGGTGCCCAGCTGCCCTACGCCGACCAGCGCCATCGTCCACGTCCGGTCCAAACCCAGGATCTGCCGCAGTTCGTTCTTGAGCTGGCGGACCTGATAGCCCTGCCCCTGGGTGCCGAAGCGGCCGAAGTAATGGAGGTCTTTGCGGACCAGGGCGGGACTGATCTGCAAGAAGTCGCCCAGGACTTGTGAGCTGGCGACCTCGATCCCGCGGCTCTCCAGTTGGGACAAGACCCGGACATACAGCGGCAGCCGGAGGATGACGACCTCGGGGATCTCGTCCGACACCGCGGCGCTTTCCACGATGCGGTAGTAGCTCCCGTGCGCACATGCCCGGCAGAGCGGGCGGCCGTTCACGATCACTTCCCGGTGGTCGTTGATGCCCTCGCCACACTCGGCACAGACCACGCCCGGCGGCGCATGCCCAGCCCAGTCTTCCCGCGGGACCTCCACGGCGACCCGCTGGACCGAGAACATGGCCTCGTCCGTCAGGCCCGCCAGGGCCCTGACCGGCGAGGCCGCTGGAGCAAGGCCCGGTCCGCACGCGGCCGCGGTCTCCCGCAGGCCCTCCCGGGCCGCAATGCGGAACGCCGCCCCGCTGCCCTGGTCGACAAAGGTCACCGCCACTTTCCCGTAGTCCACGAGCTTCAGCGCACGCCGACCCAGACGGCACCCGGTGACGATCTGGACCGCATCGCTGACGCACCGGTCCGTTTCGAGGTAGACGATCACGTCATGCGCTTCCCGGGGATCACGGACGCCCAGGAGTCGACACCCCAGAAGCGCCATTCGTACTCCAAGGACCTGGCCGGGGCACAGGTGGCCGTGGAACGCCGCGGCCGCCGCAAGCAGTTCCTGGAAATCAACGGTCATAGCACCTCCACACTGTTATCGCAGCCCATCCGATGGAGGCTGTCACCGCGCCCTGAAGGACACCGCGACCAGGCCCGTGACCACCACGCCGCTGATTAGCGGGGCCACCAGGGAGGGGTTCCCAGCAGCAGGGTAACTGTGGGCGTTGCCTCGACTGGAACGGGAGAAATGTCGAGTAGCAACGCCAGAACGATGGGAAGCATGGTCATCCCCAGATAGCGGACCTGGTAATGCCACTCCAGGGCGAGATAGACCACAGCACCACTCAGCGCGAAGACCGGCGCAAACTCGCCGATGCTGGCGAGCGGACTTCTCCCTGACACGGCCACGCGCAGGAGCAGCGCGGCGCTGAGGAAGCAAACACCGTTGGCTACGAAAAATAGGGCGCACCGCTCGGAGTTTGGGATCAGGAGCGAGCGGCGCGCTGGTTGCGCCCGTGGTGGGGAGTTTGCCCTTACCCACCCCCACTCCCCTCCCGCTTCCCCACCTGGGCGAGAAGGGGAGCGGGATTCCTCCTCTCCCGGCGTGAGGAGCGGAGGCTGGGGGGCGAGGGCAACGCCTCTGCCCACTCCTGAGGGGGCCGGGAACGCACCGCGCCGCCGCACACTACCGTTCCCGTGCTGGCGAGGGAGCAGCGCCGACGCGAGGACCCGGAGGCAGCCACGTGCGACCGCATACCACAACCGCAGCAACGCGGCCAGGCCAAAGGCGACAACCGCCGCCATGTAGGCGTACAGTGAAAGCTCGTACATGGCTCCACGTCCCTAAAGGTGCGTAACCATACCTGGGGGCAAGGCAAGCTACCATGCTGGGTCGTCATGCCCGGTAGGGCACCACCAGGGATGAAAGGTCGCTCGTGGTGAGCCGAAGCCGGCCCTGAGCCCTTCAACGGTGCTCAGGGGAAACGCCGTCGCAGGGAACCATGAGCGGCCCGCCCATCCTTCGGCACGCTCAAGATAAACTCCGCGCAGTATCGTTGTCCAAAGCGTTCTTTGAGTACGGACCCCTCGCTTCGATCAGGATGACACCCCAATAGCTATGGCGTTGTTCAGGTAGCTGGGCTGACCTGCTGGTATCGGCGTGCCGCAGAGCGGGCGCACGCTTACGCCCGGCGCACTTCCCGGTCAGGCTCGTCGGCGGCCACGGTCACGTCTGCCTCGGGGAAGACTCCAAGCTTCTTGCCGCAGCCGCGCCAGCCGCCCTTCTTGTCCGCCATGATGCCCGACCACAGCGAGACCTTCCCGGCGCTGCACGTCGCAAACTTCCCGGTGAAGGTCTGGCCGCTTTCCCTGTGCTGCACGGTCACTGCCATCGTCGTCCCCCTCCTGCGGACCGGTGCTTCAGCGCACCGCGTAGAGATGACCATCCTCGCTCCCGAAATACACCACGCCGTCCGCGATGGCGGCAGAAGACCAGACCGGCCCCTGGGTCCGGAACCTCCCCTGCTCTTCTCCCGACGCGCTATGGACCGCATAGAGGTGCGCATCACCGCTCCCCACGTAGACCGTTGCCCCGGCGATGACCGGAGAGGATAAGATGGCGCCGCGGGTGCGGAACTGCCACCGCTCGTCGCCCGTCTCGCGCGCCACCGCGTAGAGGGAACCGTCCTGGCTGCCGACGTAGACCAACTCCCCGGCCACCGCCGGGGATGACCACACCGGCCCTTTGGTCTTGAACCGCCACCGCTCCTGTCCGGTCTGGCGGTCCACGGCGTACAGATGGCCGTCCCAACTCCCGACATAGACGGTTTCCTCCGTGACGGCGGGCGTGGAGAAGATCGCCGCGGCGGTAGGGAATTTCCAGCGTTCTTTCCCGGTCTGGCGGTCGATGGCGTAGAGATGGTAGTCATCGCTCCCGATGTAGACCATGCCATCCGCGAGCGCGGGCGAGGACGATACCGCGCCCTTAGTCTGGTACTTCCACCGTATTTGCCCCGTGGCCCCGTCCAGCGCGTAGAGGGAGTGGTCGCCGCTGCCCACGTAGATCAGCCCGTCGGCCGCGGCAGGGGAAGAGAAGATCGCGGCCGTGTGGAACTTCCACCGCACGCGTCCCGTCCGGCTGTCCACCGCGTACAGGTAATGGTCGCCGCTGCCGAAATAGACCAACCCACCGGCCACCGCGGGCGACGACCAGACCGGCATCCTGGTCGGGAACTGCCACTTGCGACGGCCAGTCTCGCGGTCCACCGCATAGAGGGACCGCTCGCCGCTGCCCACGAAGACCGTATCGCCCGCCACGGCAGGGGAGGACATTCCGCCCAGATCGATGTTCTGGCGCAGCTCCATCTTGAAGGCCCACTGGGTTTGGGACAGCTGGTGGGGTGGATCTGCGGCGTACACCCCAGTACGGTGGACGTTGGAGCGAAACGTCGCGGTCGCCATAGTGGGCATCGCGAAGGCGCAGCCGCCCGCCACCAGCGCCAGCAACACGATCCAGCATGAGCACAGCGCGCCGACCCAGGGCGCCCGGCGGGGCCGGAGGTCGGCGTGACTCCTTCTCCCTCTGTTGTCCATCGCTCACCTCCCGCAGTTCCCAGCAACCTGTGGTCCGCACCTGGTGAGCGTCACCCGCCAGTGGCAACCAGGCCTGGCGCCTCCTGGTGGGCGGTGGGAGCCGGGCAAGGCTCCATACGTGTGCGCGTTTGCCGGAGCGAGGTCCGAACGCCGTTGCTGCGGTCACCGGGCGCTTTCCGGACGGCGCCCAGGGACCGGGCGGCCCACGGACCGCAGGACCTCCTCCAGCACGCCTAGAGTGATCACGGGATATCCCCTGGCGCGGGCGAAGCCCTCGACACCCGCCTTCACCCGCTCCCGGATGAAGCCGGGCACCCGCTGTATTCGGGCCGTCGCCTCATCCTCCCACGCCAGCGGCGTCGTGGCCGGGGTGGGCGTGCCGCGCGGGTGGTAGCTACAGAAGGGGTCCTCCCCCCACAGGTCGCCGGCGGTGGCATAGACCCTGGCGCGGCAGCCGCCGCACTGCCGCGCGAACTCGCAGGACCCGCAGCGTCCGCTGAGGGTGGGCGCCCGGAGCTGTTGGAGGACCGGGGAGTTCGCCCAGATGTCCGCCAGCTCCGTGCGCTGGACGTTCCCCACCGGCAGGGGGAGGTAGGGGCACGGGGTCACGTCGCCCTCGGGCGTGATCCGGCCATAGGAGATCCCGGCCAGGCAGCCGGCGCTGCCGGCCAGGACGGAGCCTTCCCGGACGGCCACCCGGTAGACCTGCGGAGCGCACTTGGCCCGCAGCATCATGCCGGGGTACCGGCCCTGGGCCGCCACCAGGCAGGCGAGCGCCGCTTCATACTGGTCGGGGGTGATGTCGGTGAGGGTTTCGCCCCGCCCGGTACACACCAGGAAGTACAGGGTGAAGCCCGCCGCCCCCAGATCGGCGGCGAAGCGCATGAGGTCGGGGATCTCGTGGTAGTTCCACGGTGTCACCGTGGCCTGGACCAGCACCGGCAGCCCGGCCGCGACGCAGCGGCGGATGCCGGTGACGGCCCTGGCCCGCGCGCCGGGAACCCCGCGAAAGGTGTCGTGCTTCTCCCGGTCTACCGAGTCCAGGCTGATGCCCACACCCTGCACCCCGGCCTCCCGGATCCTGCGCACCTTCTCGTCGGTGAGGAGGGTGCCGTTGGTGCCCAGCACTACGTTGACGCCCAGGGCGGAGGCGTGGGCCGCAATCTGCACGATGTCCTGCCGCATCAGGGGCTCGCCGCCGGAGAGGATGAGCAGCTCCGTCCCGGCGCGGGCGGCCTGCTCTACCACAGCGAGCGCTTCCTCGGTGCTGAGTTCGCCCTGCTCTGCCTCTCCGGCGCTCAGGTAGCAGTGCGCGCACCGCAGATTGCAGCGCTTGGTGAGGTTCCAGGATAGGACTCGCGGCGCGTCATCCATCGCTCGGTCCTCTCGCGCTCCCCCCGCCGGGGGGGAGGCCAGGCTACCAGCCCAGGGCGGCTCTGGCCTGGGTCATGGTCTCTGCCGTCACCTGGGCCAGGTCGTGCTGCTGCGCGTAGCGCTCCACAGCCTCCCGTACGATGGGCTGGGCAAAGGCGGGCACCCGCTCCAGCCGGGCTTCCGCCTCGGGGGTCCAGGGCAGCCGGGGCGCCTCTGCCGCCAGGGGCCTGCCGTCTGTCGCGGCCTCCAGGGCGCCGCTTACCACCAGGACGTTGCAGGGCGCCAGGCGTACCAGGTTCTCGGTGGTGCTGCCGATCTCCGCCAACTCGGTGCCGTGCTGTCCGAAGCGGCCCGCCACCAGCAGCCAGGGTCGCCGCTCCTCCATGTGGTCCAGCACCTTCTGAAAAGCCTTGCCGGCCAGGAGGGTGGTCTGGACCTCCCGGCCCCGGACGGCGGCCAGGGCGGTAGCCTGCTCCAGGTAGCCCCGGTACAGGCGCTCCAGGCCCTTGTCGATGATCTCGGCGTGGAGCTGTTCCTGCTCCTTGAAGCGGAACAGGGCCGCGGCCTCGCTGGAGAGCACCTGGGCCAGCCGCTGGAAGGCCACGATGTGGAACTGGGGGTCGAAGACCGTGACGACTTCCACCGGCTGATCGAGGGCTTCCGCCAGAGACAGGCTCTGCTCCAGGGCCTGGTACGCGTTCGGGCTGCCGTCTATCGCCACCATGATACCCTGCGCTCCGTCGTACCCCTTCCTGCCCACGAGCATATCGCCCGGCAGCGCCCGCAGCACCCGCTCGCAGACGCTGCCGATCACGCTGCGCCGCCGGGCACCCAGCCCCAGCGCCCCGAGCGCCACCAGGTCATAGTCCCCGCTCCGGGCGGCGTTGACGATCTCGACATAGTTCTTGCCCTCAGCCAGCTGTCCCTCGAAGGCGACCCCGGCCTCCTCGCAGAGGGTCCGGGCCTGGTCCAGATAGGACTCGGAGATGATGCGGAGGCCCTTGCCGATGAGGCTTTCGTGGACCGACCGTTGCCGCTGAAGCTCGCCCGCGGCCTGGTAGCGTTCGGGCAGGCCGGTCTCCATCTGCATGAACCGCCGCTCGTGCAGTTGGGCGGCATACACGTGCAGGCCGACCACGGTCGCGCCCAGACCCTGGGCCAGGCGTGCCGCGGTGCGGACCGTTGCGTCGCTGTGCTGGGAATTATCGACCGGGACCAGAATCTTGCGATAGGGACGTTGCTGTGGCGCTGGCGCTCTCACGGCTCCTCCTTCCGCTGGTCCTTATTCCTGAGCGTCCGCGTCCTTTTCTCGTCGGAGCAGCCGCAACCCGACCAACTGGGCGACGGCGGCCACCGCCGCCACCGCCACCGGGCTGATGTAGGTCAGGACGCCGGTCGGCTGTTCCAGGGCCAGGAAGTACCAGGTAGAGATGGATTTCTCCCCGCCGCGCTCGCGCTTGGTGCCATTCCAGCAGGCGAACGCGATAGGAACGGTCTTGCCCTGGTCGAAGGTGAAGCGCTCCTGGGCACGGGGCAGGGAGATGACAACGTTCCATTTACCGTCCTGCCACACGCCCTTGCCCTGGCCGTCCTGCTGCTCCGCGGTGCTGAGGGTGCCGAACCCTTCCGCCTGGAGCTTCTCCACCGGGGTCCGCTCCTGGAGCGCCAGGTCGCCCAGGGGGTTCCCGGCCGACCATGAGGTATGATACACCTTGGCGCCGTCGGCCTTGCCGTAGTCGCTGCCTTCAGCGATCTCCCCCGGCTTGCGCCCGGTGAGGGGATACCAGTCCACCACCATGTGAGGGAAGGCTTCGTTGGCATCGTACTCCCGGCCGTGCTGCCAATCGGCCTTCCACTGGTAGATGGTCACGGGGTTCTGGGGCTCGCCCATGGCGAAGTAGGGTAGCTTCCCAGCCGGGTCGGCGGGGAACTCCAGGGCAATCGCATCCCGGAAGGAGTTCACCGCGCCCAGGCCGATGTTCTGCGCCTGGGCGGTCCACTCGATGCGGACGGCGACCCGGTCGCCGTCGTAGAGAGCGCGCGCGGTCACGCTGGGCACGCCCGGCTCGTAGCGGCGGGGTTTCACCACCGCCTGGGGGGCCAGGGGCACCTCCAGGGTCTCGGTCTGGTTCCACGCCGGGTCTCCAGGGTCCTCGGGCACCCGGGGCACCTGCTTCGCCAGCAGGACCGCCTTCTGCGCGTGCGCCACGCCACCGAAGGGGCGCAGCAAGGACAGGAGGAGCGCGGTGCCCCCGGCGGCCAGGGCCTGCCTGCGGCCCACCTTCATACCCGTGTCGGTCACGAGATACCACCTCCTATCGTCTCCGGCACCGGGCCAGCGCACTCGTCCGACGCTGCGCCCGTCGCCAACCCGACGGTCAAGTCCGACGCCCGCTCACGGTGGCGCACCCCCAGGCGCTGCACCTCTGCTGTGATGAAGGCGTCGGTAAGCTCTCCCCACTGTCCATAGAAGCCCGCTCCGGCCTTCTCGCGGAGCTTGCGGACAAAGGTGGGAACCCACGCGTCCAGGTGGTCATCCAGGAACTTGCGCTGCGCCTCACGGCAGAGCTCCAGGTGGTCGGCGCTGTGGCGTGCCGCCAGCCCGTGGGCCTCTTTCAGGCACAGGAACTGCATGAACTCCAGTTCCACGCTGATATGGTCGAGCCGGTCCTTGAAGGACGGGGCGATCTGGAGGCCGAAGGCCCGGTAGAACCCGGCGACATCGGCCATCGCCTGGGACTGCTGGAAAATGTGGGCCTGTCCGTATTCCCCTTCATACGGCGGGCACTCTTTGGAGATGCCATGCCCGAAGACCCGCAGGAACTCCTCCTGCCACCCCGCGAGGGAGGGCACGCCGCCCACTGCGGGGAGCGCCGCCAGCCGTGCTGCCGACGCGTGGTCCCCCAGGCGCTCCAGGCACTCCGGCAGGCCGGGCAGGCGGCTGGCAAGGAAGTCGGCCGTCGCCGGATCAGGGGGGTGAAACCCCGCCGCCAGCGCTTCGTACACCCGACTGCGCGCCAGCGGGCTGCATCCACAGGAAACGCACATCTCAGCCCCCCACTAGATAGAGTTGTAGTGCTTCTGCGGTCGCACGTACTTGGGCTCTTCGACGGTGACGCGTGCGACCTCGGTGCCATCGCGGCTGTAGCCCACGGCGGTATCGTTGTACATCTCCCACTTCTTGCCGCCGATGGTGGCTTCGAAGATCTTCTCGCCCTGGATGATCTCGTACTTGAAGATGATCTTCTGGGTCGCGCGAAAGAGCTGGAGCACCGCCA
>JACQUQ010000237.1 GCA_016210175.1 Chloroflexota bacterium
ATGATGATCGTGGATATGGCGTCGGGCCAGGTCTCCATCCAGGTGGGCGCCAAGGGGCCGAACTTCAGTACCGTCTCGGCCTGCTCGAGCGGCGCCGACGCCGTCGGGGAGGCCTACGAGATTATCCGGCGCGGCGACGCTGTGGCTATGATCGCGGGCGGCTCCGAAGCCGCCATCACCCCCATCGGCATCGCCGGCTTCAACGCGGCGCGGGCACTTTCGTCCCGCAACGACCGGCCCCAGGCAGCCTCACGTCCCTTCGACAAAGAGCGGGACGGCTTCGTGATGGGGGAGGGCGCCGGTATCCTCATCCTGGAGGACCTGGAGTACGCCCGGGCGCGGGGCGCTCACATCCTGGCGGAGCTAGTGGGCTACGGCGCCACGGCTGACGCCAACCACATCACCCAGCCCGCAGAAGGCGGCGAAGGCGGGGCACGGGCCATGCGCATCGCCCTGCGCAAGGGTGGGTTGCGGCCCGAAGAGGTGGACTACGTCAATGCCCACGGCACCTCGACGCCCCTCAACGACCGCTTCGAGACCATGGCTATCAAGGCCGTGCTGGGGGAGCACGCCCACAAAGTTGCGATGAACTCGAGCAAGTCCATGCTGGGCCACCTGTTGGGGGCCGCCGGGGCGGTGGAGGCCATGGCCTGCGTGCAGTCCATCCTTACCGATACGGTACACGCGACCATCAACCATGAATACCCTGACCCCGACTGCGACCTGGACTGCGTGCCCAACCAGGCGCGCCGCATGCGGGTGAACGTCGCTTTGACCAACTCCTTCGGCTTCGGCGGCCACAACTCCTGCCTGGCCTTCCGCCGCTACCAGGACTGACCCCCGGCGCGGGGAGGGTTCCGGGCCTTGGGCCACACCCTCATCGCCCTCATACGGAGAGCGCCCGCGGCTCCCAGCCCGCGGGCGTTTCTTTGGGGGCCGGCGACCTCGCTCCCCATCTGCACGCCGGTCACTCCCGTAGCTCACCGCAGGCCAGGGTGCTCTCGATCTCATGGACGGAGCTGCGGGGCGTGGTGAGCGTCGCGGGGAGGTCTTCGGACGGCGGATGGATAGTGAGGGCCAGCGCGTCGCCCTGGAACAGGGTGCCGATATCGCCGGGGATCAGGGTGGAGACCCTGCCGCCTACGATCCTGGGCAACTGATACTGCACGAAGGGGTTCATGGCCGCGCAGGTGCCGGAGTGGATGTGGGCCACCAGGAACTCGTAGCCTTCGCCTCCCTTGACCTGGATCTCGACGCGTGTGGACGCCCAGGCTGGGCGGAAGGTCGCAGTGCCCGAGACCCCCGAGTTCCCGGCTTCCCGCAGGGCCACGGTGACGGGCTGCGTCATGCCGGCGCACCCTCCCGCCAGGAGCGCCAGCCCTACCAGCACGAGCACGATGCCCACCTTCACCGCTCTCTCCTCCTTCTCCCCTCTTCCTCGCCCGCGGTGGTGCAGGGGCCGTTGCGCTACGGTGTCAGGCCCTCCAGGGCCCGGTCCAGGGCGGCAACCAGGTCTGCCGGGTCTTCGATGCCGACCGACAGGCGGATCAGACCGTCGCTGATGCCCAGCCGCGCCCGCTCCTCCGGCGCCAGGCCGCGGTGCGAGGTCTTGCCGGGGTGGGTGGTGGTGGTCGTCACCCCACCCAGGCTGGGCGCGAAGGGGATGCCCTGCTGCCCCAGGCGTCGCAGCACGGTCGAAGCCGCCTCCAGGCCGCCCGCCACCTCGAAGGAAACGATGCCCCCCGCGCCCCGCGGGAGCAGTTCGCGGGCCAGGTCGTGCTGCGGGTGCGCGGGCAGACCGGGGTAGTACACCCGGCGCACCTCCCGGCGGGCGCTGAGGCGCTCGGCGAGGGCCTGGCTGTTCCGGCAGATGCGCTCCATGCGCAGGGCCAGAGTCCGCACCCCCCGCAGGGCCAGCCAGGCGTCGAAGGCCCCCAGGGTCGTGCCCATGAGGATGCCCAACTCGCGGGCCTGCTGGATGAAGTCTGCCGGACCGACCAGGATGCCTGCCGTCACGTCGTCGTGCCCCGCCAGGTACTTAGTGGCGCTGTGGATGACCACATCGGCGCCGAACTCCAGGGGGCGGCACAGGACCGGCGTCGCCAGGGTATTATCCACCAGCAGCAGGGCGTTGCGACCGTGGGCCAGATCGGCCAGGGCGGGGAGGTCCACCAGCTTGAGGGTGGGATTGGAGATAATCTCCACCAGCACGGCCCGCGTCTCCGGGGTTATGGCCCGCTCCACCGCCGCCGGGTTGGTCGCATCCACGAAGGTCGTGCGGATGCCGAAGCGGGGCAGGGCCGACCGCAGCAGGCCCAGGGTGCCCCCGTAGAGCTCTTCCGCGGCCACGATGTGGTCGCCGGCGCTGAGGTGGGAGAGCAACGCCAGGGTGATAGCCGCCATGCCCGATGCGGCGACCAGCCCCGCCGAGCCGCCCTCCAGGTCGGCGACCGTCTCCTCAAACGTCGCCAGGTTAGGCAGCCCGAAGCGCGCGTAGAAATACCCCGGCTGGCGCCCCTCCAGGATCTCGTCAACCTGCTCCAGGTCGGTAAAGGTATAGACCGCGGTCTGGTAGATAGGTTCGACCGCAGGCTGGTTCGCTGCTGCCGGCAACGGATGGCCGCCCCGCGCCGCGATGGTCTCTTTACTCCACTCGTTCATCCCGTCCCTCCCGCTTCCCGCGCCGCGCACCCGGTCCCGACTCCCACGACCAGAGCAAGCGCGGGCGCCGCGCGGCACGTCGCCTCAGCGATCTCCTCTTCATAAGATCAACCGATGAAGCGATCGATCGTGTAACCGCGTGCGGTCGCCGGGGGCCGGGCACGTCCGTGAACCGGGCCGTCAGGTTCGAGCCGAGGCCACGCCGTCCGCTCATCCTGGGCGTGTCGAAGGACGAGCGGCCGACGCCCCGCTCATGGTTTCCTTCGGCAAGGCTGTCCTGAGTTTATCGAAGGGCTCAGGGCAGGCCCGGCTCGCCGCAAACGGGGCACTCCGACGTCTGCACAAGCGTTAGGGCGCTCCGCCTTTCGTGACGATAGGGAGGAAAGCCCGATCGGAGGGCCACGGCACCGGCGTCGGGACCACTGTGGGAGTCCGGGTCGGGGTGGGGGTCGGGGTCCGCGTCGGCGTGGGGGTCCGGGGCGCCGTGGGCGCGGGCTGGTCCCGCCCCGGCGTCGGGCTCGGCGTGGGCGAGGGCTCCGGGGTGGGCATGGGCTGGGGCGCGACATCGGTGGGCACCAGCCCCAGGCGCAGCCGTCCGGCGCCGAACTGGGGGTCCTTGCCCGGCGGCCCCAGGTCCAGGGCGCGTTGCTCCAGGTAGCCCTGGAGCTGCGGGGCCGTGAGCCAGGGGTAGGCCGACAGCACCAGGGCCGCGGCCCCGCCGATCAGGGGCGCTGCCGCCGAGGTGCCCTCGAAGCCCATCGGTCCATAGGTGACGGTATCCACCCGGTCGGGGGCCACCAGATCGGGCTTCATGCGGCCATCCACCGTCGGCCCCTGCGCGCTGAACGCCTCGGGGGCGTCGATGCCGTCGTTGGTGGCGCCCGCCGCCAGGGCGCCGCGGGCCGTCGCCGGGATCACGATGCTGTGCGCCGGTATCCGCACGTCGAGTTGCTGCACAAAGTTGAACAGGTGCAGGCGGGCGGGCCGGGTGCCCGCGATGCGCTTCAGCCCCAGGTAGTAGGTCCCGCGGGGAAGGCCGAAGGCGGCCAGCGTCTCCACCGGCGGCTGCTCGCCCCCCTGCACGGTGTCGGCAAAGCTCACCAGGTTCAGTTGCCCCGGAAAGATTTCCATGAACAGGTACAGCGCATAGTCCTCTTTGGTGGCAGGCCAGTCATCCCAGGTGAGGGTGGCGTAGACCGGCGCTCCGGCTTCCACCGTGAGGCGGTTGAGCTTGACCCCCGGCGACCACTCTAACCAGCCATCGTCCTTGCCGTCGGTGAAGGGGCCATCCCAATGGCCCTGGGCCTGATTGCCCGCCGCATTGACCCACAGGACGCCGGCGCGATGGGCCGCATCGACCAGCGCATCCAGGGGGTCGGTCCCGTCAAACGGACCGCTGATGTGCCCTAAGGAGAAGACGATCACCTGGACACCCTCGGCGAGCGTCCATTCCACCGCTTGCCACAGATCGACTTCCGTCGTGAAATTGACCAGGTAGAGCGTCGCGTCTGGGGCCATATCGTAGACCAACTCGGCGACGGCGGTGCCGTGCTCGTCGGCGAAGCCCTCGATGTCGCCGGTCCGGGTGAACGACTGCACGCGGACGTTCTCCGGCAGGTCCGTGCCCAACAACTCCTGGTAGCCGGTAAACCCCAGGTCCAGGACGGCGATCTTCGCGCCCTGGCCCCGGAACCCTGCCTGATGCCAGGCCGCCGCGCCGGTGTAGGCCACGGCCTGGTTCACCAGCGCCCGGCTGGGGGCCTGGGGAAAGAAGCGCAGGGGACGGCGGACGAACCCGACCCCTGGCAGGTCGGCGAGGGGCTCCAGCAGGGACAGCGGCGCCAACACCTGGACCAGGGAACCGGTGCCCCCTTCGACCTCCGCGCCGAGCGCCGCGGCTGCCTGGCCGACGGCGGCGGGGTGAGCGCCTGCCCGGAGGTCCACCATCACCCGCACGCGCTCGCCCTCCAGGGAGACCCCCAACCGTCGTGCAGTGGCCTCCAGGGAAAGGCTCTGGGTACGGTAGTGGCCCAGGAGTTGGTCGAGCGCGGATTCCAGGCGCGGGCGCCCGCCCTGGGGGACCGGCAGGCCGGCCAGGTCCACCGCCGGGACGACCGGCGAAGGGACGGGCGTGGGCGTCCCCTGGGGCAGGACCGCTGGCGCCCAGGTCGAGGTCGAGGTCGAGGAGAATGACGCCTGGGCGGTGACGGATGCTCCCTCCGCAGCCATGCGCAGCGTCAGGGTCAGGAACACCAGAACCAGCGCCAGGACCACGCCCGTGATGGTGCGCTGTTGCATCTCTCACTCCCTGCTGGTAGGAGCCCCGCTCCTGACCCGGGAACGCTGCGGGCTTCCTGCGGTGCTTTCTCCTGAGCGTCGTTGCCGCCCAGTATAGCCCCTTTCCCGGAAAAGATCATCCGGTACCTGAGCCTGGCAGAGGAAAGCACGCAGTAAGGACGCTCCCTTGGCAACACCTCACCCCCTGGCCCCCTTCCCGAAGCGGGAAGGGGGGAGC
>JACQUQ010000260.1 GCA_016210175.1 Chloroflexota bacterium
ACATAGACCATGCCGGTCGGTCCGACGGCCACCGCCAGCGGCTCGGCCAGGTCGCCGGTCAGCGTCGCGGCGTAGCGGATCGCATCGGGCGTCGCGGCCACCGCGGGCGCCAGCCGGGCGGCGTGCGGTCGGCCATCGGACAGGACCGGGGTCATCCATAGCAGCCCGCCCGCGACCACCGTCGCCACCGCGACCGGGGACACGGCGTGCAGCACGCTCGCCAGGCTGGCGGGGCGCCGGGGCCTGTCGTGGAGACCCGCGGCGGGGGACACCGGGGAGAGGGTGGAAGCGGTGGGGGTGAGGATGGCAGCGTCGGCGACCGGGCAGGGGGCGGGGTCCATGCCCTCACCAGGCCGCGGCCGCGTCGCACCCACCCGCCACGCCGCCAGCAGCGTGCGGCGGCAGCGGGAGACCAGGGCCCGCGCCCACCTGGACCAGGTGGACGCGACACCCTGCGGTGCCTGCGGGTTCGGTCGCGTCATCCCATTCATCGCGCACCTGCATGAACTGCATCAACGCCGGGGTCTCCTACGGCTTGCGGTAGCCGGCCAGGTATTGCTCCGCTTGGGCAGCAATGGGCTGGCCGGGCGCGAGACGGAGCACTTCCTCCCACTCGACGGTTGCCGCCGGGATGTTGGGCGGCGTGCTGTGGGAGAGCGCAATGGCCAGGTTCATATGAGCGCCGGGGTTCTGCGGCTCCTGCTCCACGACTGCCCGGTACTCCCGGACCGCCGCGCGGGTCATGCCGAGCATGAACAGGGCGGTAGCATAGGCGCTCCGGTACTCGCCGTTGCCCGGCTCCAACTCCAGGGCCGTCGCGAAAGCATCCGCGGCCTGGGGAAAGCGGCGCAGCCGGCCGTACAGCTCCCCCAGTTCGGCCCAGGCGGCGCTCCTGGTGGGATCGTCTTGCAGTTCCTGGGTGAGGGCGGCGATCCGGGCGTCAGGGGTCTGAGACCCTGCCGCGGCCGCGGCTGCCGCTCCCCGCGCGCCCTCGATCTGCGGCAGCGCCACGGCCGGCGGCAACACCGCGGCGTCCTCCGGTGCGGCCTGCGGCGCCGGACGCAGGAAGCCGGAGGCCAGCAGCACCGCCGCCACGGTCCCGAGCCCGAACACGCCCAGGATGGCCCTCCGCCAGCCTCGCTCCATGATGCGCCTCCTTCACTCCGCTCGTGCAGGCTGCTGCCCAGCGCCGGGCTGACTCCGGTCATCCGGCCATCCTGAGGAGAGCGAAGCCGGTCCGCGCTCCTCGCCCGCTTCGCTGTCCTCAGCGTGGCCGGGTGCCATGGGGGGCGCCCTCCGCCCTCCCACGGAGGGCGCCCGTGCTGCGTTCCTTTTTCCGAGACCTACGTCGCGGCTACCATTGGTGGCAGGCCTCGCACATGCCGCGGTTGTTGGTGTAGAGCAGGGTAGACATGCTGGCGCCGCCCACCGCAGCCGCATCGGGAAGCCCCTGCGACGGGGTCAGGTCCTCGTCCGCCTTGCCGGCCTGGTTGTCGCTGCCGGTCAGGCTCTTCCGCACGGCGTAGCCTTTCATGGTGCTGGCCGTGCCGTGTACCCGGTGGCAGGTCAGACAGGTGACGACCTTGTCCGCCAGGGTGGTATCGTCGTCCACCAGGCCAGTACTGGTGTCCTGATCCGCGGCGATGTCCTTGCTGGCCAGCCGTAGCCGCGCGAACACTTCCTTGCTGGAGACCAGGCCCCACAGCCGGGCCTGCCAGGCGAGCGTGCTGCCAGTGGTGCCCGCCGTACCGGAGACCCCACTCCCGCCACAGGTCTCGTAGGCTGCCAGCTTGGCTGTGGTGGCAGAATTGGCGGGCTTGTCCACGTTGATCAGCGTCAGCTTGGTCTTCGTCGTGTCCACGCCAGCCACGGTGCCACACCACAGGACGGCATCGGCCGAGGTCAGCCCCTTCACCGCCTTGCCCGCCACGACGTTGCCGAGCGTGGTGTAGGCGATGGTATACACCTCGCTGGTCTTGGAGGCGCTTGCCCCGGTCACTTCCACCAGGCCGCCTGTGGGAATCGCGCCGCTCGCGGCGGAGATCAGCCCGGTGACCGTACGGCCAGCCACGAACTCCTCGGGGTGCTGCACCTTCCACAGCGTCAGGGTGAGGGAGGTGTACGCCTGGACGATGGCGTTCCCCACCACGTTGCCGCTGGCGTCCGCCACCGTCACCTGCTCGTTCACCTTGAAGGCCGGGGCCGGGTCCGGGGCCGGGTCGGCGAAGGTAATGGTGTACTTGCTGCTGCTGGCCTCCGGGCCGTAAGTATTGTTGCCGCTCTCCGGGTTCGCCCAGATGGTGTAGGCCATCTCCGTGCGGTGCCGGTAGTGTACGACGTCGTCGTAGACCTGGGCTCCGCCAGCGGTACCCTTCTTCGTTCGGGCGCCGCTGACGTCCACATAGAGCACTCCCGTCGAATAGGTGCCGCTCTGCCGGTCCACCAGGAGCGTTCCCGACAGCCCTCCGTCCTGGACTTGCACTACCGTAGCCTTCCAGGTGGCGTCGGCCACCGTGCTGCCCGAGGTCGCCTGGTAGACCGTCTCCCCTTCGGCGAACTCAGGGTCGGCTGTGACGGGCGGGCTGGCGTCGGGGTCGGCCGCGACCTGGGTGTACGGCACGCCCGGATACGCGCCGCCCCGCAGGAAGAGGCTGGCGCTATTGGAGGGATAGGCCGTGTGGCACGCGCCGCACAGGGTGGCCAGGCCGTGCCCGGTGGTCTTGCTGGTATCGTTGGCGTCGGTGATGCTGGACCCGTAGTACTCACGGGTGTACTTATCGGGCGGGCGCACGGCCCCCGCCGCGCACTCCTCGTCGTGGTCGCCCAGCCCCGGACAGCCCTCGTCCTTGTTGAAGCCCCACGTCACGTTGCCGGAGCCGTCCGTCCCCGTGATGTAGTAGGTGCGCACCCGTGCGTACACCGGCTTCTTCGGGCTCGCATCGTTATCGCTATTGAGCTGCTCCTTCAGCAGCCGGTAGTTGGCGGTCCCATGGGGGTTGTGGCAACTGGTACACTGCAAGCGTTGCCCCAGCGAGTTCCGCTCGGCGCTGCTGTTGTTGCCATCGGTGAGGTTCGTGTTCACCAGATAGGTGGTCGCCCCCAGCCCGCCGTACCCCCAGGGCCGGAGGGTGTTGTCCGCCGGGTCGGCGTTGTGGCGGGAGGTCACCTGCTCCCCGCCCACAAAGCGGAAGCCGCCGCCGTTCAGGATCTCGGGGTCGGAATCCACGATGGTCTTCACGATGAGGTCCACGCTCCCGGCGGTGATGCCGGTACCAGTCCCTTCATTGGCAATGGCAACCGTGATTTTCCGGGTGGCAGAACCCGTTGCCGGCGCCGGGAAGGTCACCGGGAGATACCCCACGTTGTCCCAGGGGTCGGTGTTCGGCGTGGTGCTTTCGGCCGCGATGACGTTGACGGTATCCGACACATCGCCCGCGCCGGTCACCGACTGGCTCCCCACCGTGCAGGTCTCACCGGCTACACAGGTGAAGGTCACCGTCACCGTCCCGGTCTTGCCATTCACGTTGAGGTTGCGGGCCTGCACGGTAAAGGTGACCGGTTTTGACGCCGCCGCGAAGAGATCGGCCCTGGGCGCCACGCTGGCCGCCAGGTCGCCCTTCACCGCACGGGCGATGGTGCCGTCGGACGACGCCAGTTCGCTCAGCTTCACGCCGTCCAGGACGTTCAGCCGGGAACCGGCGCCGTTATGGCAGGTCAGGCAGAGCGCATACTGGCTTTCGGCTTTCAGCAGCCGGCCCTCGCTCTTGCCCTGGTGGACCCGGTGGCAGGCCGCACACTTATCGGTCAAGCTGCCGGCGGTGTCCCGGTAGCCACCGTGGGGGCCGCCATCGGCCGCCACTGGAGATGGCATGGCCCCTATGGCCAGCACGATGACCAGCGCGATACCGAGCGCAAAAAAGATTTTCCACATCGACATGTCTCCTCACCTCCTCAGGAAGAGCGTGCCCCCGGCGCTTCGCCCCGACGCCTCCCTGAAGCGGGGAGAGAGGAGTTGCTTCCCGCTTCCCCCGCCGCAAAGGCCAGGGGGATTGGTTGACGCCGCGTGCAGCGAGTGGAGCGCAGCCACCGGGACACCCTCGAGGGCTGAGCGTGGTATGGCTTCATACCATAGGCGCTACCTCCGTCCGCTGGTCTCCCTCCCAGCGTAGCGTATCCCCGCACCGGCACCTATCCCCCGGAAAGGGGATTCCCTCACTGCAACCCATGATCTTCCCCACTTACTCTTAGGGACGGTCCCGTAGGGTCAGCAGGTAGGCGGTGAGATCCAGGAACTCGCCGTCCGACAGGGGAAAGCGCGGCATCAGCGTCCCCGGGCTGACGGCCTGGGGGTCCTGGAAATGGCGGAAGATCCACGCGGCGTCCCGCCGGTTGGCGACCCCCCACAGGTCGGGAGCCACCGCGCCCCCGCGCCCCTGGAGGCGGTGGCAGGCGAGACAGCTCTGCTCCTGAAACAGCCGCTTGCCCCGCTCCGGCGAGGCGTTGCCCAGCGAGAAGGAGGTGGCCGCCGCCGCAGCACGGGCGACCAACACCGGGGACGGCGGCTGGCCGGAGAGGGAGAACCAGGAGAGCACGCCGCCCGGCGGGACCACGATCACCCCGAGCAGTGCGAGGCACATCGCCAGCCCGCGGCCCGTGCCAATAGGGGTGTTCCGTCCGTAGAGCAACCCGAAGAACAGCCCGATACACCCGGCTTCTGCCAGCAGGACGACGCCGCTGAGCGTCCCGGCCAGGAACAGGGTTTCCCAAAGCGCGCCGCTTGCGTTGGGCATGGCATCCTCCGTTCTGGGGTGTGGTGGCGCACCGCTCCCCCCAGGGCGTGTTTGCAAACCGGAGACCACAAGAGGACTGCATTATGTCATGCTGAGACCGGAGGCCGCAGCATCCCTCCTCCACAAATACGCCCTAGTGCTCTGTCAAGGATGGTTTGATGGGCTGTCATCCTGAGCGTAGCGAAGGATCCGTACTCCGGAGCTACGGATTCTTCGCCTCCGCTCCGCTGCGGCTCAGAATGACAGAACCCATCAATCCTTCATTGACAGAACACTAGTGCAGCATCAAGAGACGTGTTCGGCATGGGCAACCGTGGAGGGGCGCATGGCCATGCGCCCCTACCACCGCCCGGTTCCCTACGACCTGGCCTGATCCTGCCCTAGTAGCTCCAGACCTGGACGGAGTTGTTGTCCCGGTCAGCGAGGTAAATGCGACCGCGCTGGTCCAGAGCGATGCCACTGGGGTAACGGAGCTCGCCCCCCCTGGTGCCCAACTCGCCGAAGGTGAACAGGAAGCTGGGGGTATCGCCGGCCGCGTACACCACCACGGTGTGACCGGCAGCATCCACCACATACACCCGGTCCTGGCTGTCCACGGCCACGCCGCGGGGCAGGCCCAGGCCGCTGCGAGGCTCCGCGGTGGTGACGACGCTGAGGAGCTGGCCCTGGGCGTCGAAGACCAGGAGGCGGGCGTTGTTGGTATCGCTCACGTACACGCGCCCCTGGGAGTCCACGGCGGCGCTGTAGGGGAAGGCCAGGGGCCCCACGCCCTCCAACTGCTCACCGAAGACCGTATCCAGCAAGGCATTGGGCCGGAACACCAGCACCCGGTGCCGGGTTGCCTTGTGGTCGGTGACCAGCAACCGGCCGCCAGCGTCGAAGCTCAGGCCCAGGGGAAGCCACGGCTCCTCCAGCACGGCATCGGGCCGATAGGCCCCCACGTACTTCCCGTCCGGTGCAAACATATCGACAGCCTTGCGGAGCCGGTCGGCGACGAAGAGCCGGCCGTTCGGCGCCAGGGCAAGGCTCATGGGCAGGCGTGACGAGACCTGGGTCCCCGGCGGGGCCAGGGTTGCCAGCTCCTGGCCCGTCGCAGTGTACAGGCGGACCAGCCGGTCGCCGCCGCTTTCGGCCACGTAGATACGCTGACCGTCCGCACTGACGGCGACCGCCTCGGGGGTGACCATGCCCGTGATGGAAAAGACATAGCGCGGGGGGAGCGCCCTGGTCATCGCGCTCACGCCGGGCAGAGAAAAGAGGGATTGCCTGGTGATGCCATAGTAAGCGGCGCTCGCACCGGTGATGCCGAAGAAGATGAGCGCCACCGCCAGCAGGACCAGGCGGCGCTTTTTCCGCTGCTGCCACCATCCGCCCCCGCCGGCAGCAGGGCGACCGGGCGGGGGTACGCCCCGGCCCATCTGCTCTGGCTCGTTCCGGACCGGGTCTTCCTGAGGGTTGTGCGCATCTGCCGCGTGCATGGCCTCCTCCGCTTCTCCCCGCAGGGGCGGCTGTGCCAGCCGGCGACAGCCGGGCGAGGATGATGGCAACCTTAGCGATTCAGCCGGGCAACACCGCCGCGGGCCAGGGGAAGATCGGGGTTCCTTTCCAGGGCAGACTGGAAGGCGTCCAGGGCTTCCGCCTGCTGGCCCTTCCGGTCATACACGATGCCCAATGCCTGGTGGGCCTCTGCCAGGTCCGGAACGGTCCGCACCGCCTGGTGCAGGTGCTTGAGCGCTTCATCGTAGTTCCCCTGGCTCAGGCTCAACATGCCGCGCGCCAGGAGGACATGCCCGACCATGCCCTGCTGCTCATAGACGGTCTGCAAAGCGTGGTACCCCTCAGCAAAGACGGGGTCCAGGCGGACCGCTTGCTCCAGGGCCGCGCGCGCCTGCTCCAGGTCACCCTGGCGGAGGTAGGCGGTGCCCAGGCCATACAGGCTATCGGCATCGGCGCTGTCAATAGCCAGGGCTTCCGTAAACGCCTGGATGGCCCGGTCGTCCTGGCCTTGCTGGGCGTAAATGGTGCCCAGGTAGTAGTAGACCCCTTGCAGCTCCCGCAGGGTGCGCTTGAAGGGATTGTTCTCGTTGAGCTGGGCCACCAGCTCAAAGGGGGCCTGGGCGGCGTTGAGGTCGCCTTTCCGCACGTAGGCGTTGCCCTTGCCGATCAACGCCGCCTGGTAGTCCTCACGCAGCTTGAGCGCCTCATCGAACTGGGTGAGGGCTTGCTCTATCAGGCCCGCATCCAGATACCCCCACGCCACCTGCACGCGCGCCTCGGGGTTTTGGGGATCCTGCATGACCTGCGCTTCCAGCTGGCGCAGCGCCTGGTCTTGCACTGTTGGCACAGGCGAGGCGTAGCGGTCGCGGTAGTAGTACCCCCCGAAGGCCACCAGGGCGATGGCCGTGAGCGTGATCACGACCTTCAGGCCCCGGTCGATAACCTCGTCGGGGAGGCGGAGGGACGCCTGAACGAGGTGCGAGCCCACGCGGACGAAGTAGGTGTACATAGCGGGCATCCTCCTTGGGCGGCCGGGCGCTGCCCTGCCCTCCATCACGGCTTGATGCCGTCGTTGAGGTACATGATGATGGCCGTGATCTGGCTGCTGCTGAGCGGGCCGCCTTTGGCCTTCCCCCAGCTCGGCATGCCGGCGCCGGGCTTCCCATTGGTAATGCGGGACCGCAGGCCCTCTTCGGAGATATTCTGTACCCACGCCTTGGAGCCGAGGCGGCACTGCGGGATCCGCAGCCCGTTCTCCCCGTGGCACATGACACAGTTCTTGGTGAACAGCTCCCTACCGAGGGCAATGGTGGGTTCCACTTCATCACTCGCGGCCACCGTCTGCGTTTGGGTGGTCCGGTCGGCGGTATCCGGGGTCGCTGCCGCGCCGGCCGCACCACCTCCCGCGTCTCCGCCGCCAGCGCCCGCGGCGTCCTTGAGATAGGCGACAATGGCCTTGATGTCGCCCGGCGGGATCTTGCCCTCCCAGGTCGGCATCATCGGCGGCTTGCCCTTGGTGATGGCGTTGAACAGCCCGTCATCGCCCTTCTGGGCCAGCCAGTCCTTGTCCGCCAGCTTGCAGGTGGGGACCTTGTCGCGCGTCTCGCCGTGGCACATGACGCAGTTCTGGGTGAAGACCTGCTTGCCTTTGCTGACGAGGGTAGCGTCGGCGCCGCTCCCGGATGGTGCGGGCGGACTGGCAGCAGCCGCGGGGGCAGCCCCACCCTTCAGTCCGGCGGCGTCCTGCAAGTAGGCCGCAACCGCCTGGATATCCTCGTCGGCAAGGCTGCCGCCCTTGCTCTTCCCCCAGGCGGGCATCATGGGCGGCTTGCCGTTGGTAATGGCCTGGACCAGCCCGGCGTCGCCCTTCTGGGCCAGCCAGTCCTTGTCGGCCAGCTTGCAGGTGGGGATCTTGTCGCGTGTCTCGCCGTGGCAGGCTGCGCAGGTCTTCACAAAAATCTCTTTCCCTTTGCTGACCAGGGCCGGGGAGGGAGGCGCGGGCGCGCCGCTGGGCGCCGCCGGCGCGCCCGCCTGGGCACCCTGCCCCGCTGAGGTCCCCGGCGTGGCGGTGGACGTGAGGTACTGGAGCACCGCGTCGATCTGCGCATCACTCAGCGGGCCGCCGTTGGTCTGCCCCCAGGCGGGCATCCCCTTGGCGTTGCCCTGAACAATGGTCTGGCGGAGCACCCGGTCCGTCCGCATACGGAGGAAGTCCTGGGACTTCAGTTGGACGCCTGGCACCCGGTCCCCGCTCTCGCCATGGCAGGGGGTGCAGTTCCGCAGGAAGAGGTCGCGGCCAGTGCTGGCCTGTTCCGGCCCGCTCAGGGCGGATGTGGCACTCAGCCCGGCCCACGACTTGAGATAGGCAAGCAGGGCGGCGGTCTCAGAGATGCCGAAGGGCCCCCCCTTGACCCGCCCGAAGCCCGGCATCACTCCCTTGCCCTCGCTCATGATGGCGATGAGCGCGCCGTCACCCAGCTTGGACAGGTACTCGGAGGAGGCAAGGGTAATCGCCGGCACGCGGTCTCCCCGCTCGCCGTGGCAGGCCAGGCAGTTGCCCACGTAGAGCTCCCGTCCCTGGCGGGCCCGCTGGGCGACACTGACATCGACGTTGTAGCGCAAATAGGCCACCACTGCCCGGATCTGGTCGTCGGCCAGGGAGCCGCCGCGACCCTTGGCCCAGGCGGGCATCAGCCCTTTCCCCTCCGTGATCACCCGCACCAGTTCGGCATCGGTCCGGCTGTCCAGGAAGCCCTTCGCGTTGAGCGGGGCCGCCGGGATCCGGTCCGCCTTCTCGCCATGACAGCGGGTGCAGTTCGCCTGAAAGGTCTCCCGGCCGGCATCGGCCAGCACGCTGGAACTGGTGCGCCCCGCCGTGGCGCTGATATAGGCCAGCACCGCCCGGACCTCCGCCTCGCCGAAGGGTCCGCCCCGCTCCTGACCGAAGGCAGGCATCACGCCTTTGCCCTCGGCGATGACCGTCATGAGGGTGGCATCGCCCCGGCTGTTAAGGAACTCTGCCGAATCCAGGGGCGCGATAGGGATGCGCTCGCCTTTTTCGCCGTGGCAGGAAGCGCACTCGGCCTTATACAGGCGTTGACCTTCATCCACTGAGGTGGTGGAGCGGGCCTCCATGACGTTGCTACAGCCTGCGGCCACCAGCACCACCAGGGCCACCAGGGCCAGACCGACCAGGCGCCGGAAGCCAGACGTCGGGCCGGGCCGCGCTGGGGACCCGCTACCCAGAAGCGCGCACCTGCTAGCCATGATTGCCCCTTTCCCCACGCACTGCCAGGAGGTCATACCGTTCCTGGGCGGGCACGGCCTCGACCGCCGCGATGCCAAACACCGCCTTGACCACCTGGGCGGCCGCGGTCCCATGACAGGCCTTGAGGTACAGGGTGGGCTGGTGGAGGAGCTTGTTGACGATGGCGTGGGTCATGGCGTCGAGGGCGTGCTGCTCCGCAGCGGTGAGGTGGGGCAGCTTCCGCAGCGTCCTGGCGAGCTCCGCGTGGCGAACCGTTTCGGCCCGCGTACGCAGCAGCGCGAGGGCTGAGAGCGCCTCCCGCGCCTGCCACCATGCCGAGAAGCTGGCAGCCTCTTCCTGGACGATGATGCCGACCTGCGCCAGCGCCCGGATCCGGACGAGCTTGTTCCGCTCGCAGATAACCCGCAGGTCATCCAGGTCGTACAGCGCCACGTCACCCAGCCCCCGAACCTGGGGGTCGATGTCCCGCGGTACCGCAAGGTCCATGAGGAGCAGGGGACGCCCGGCGCGCTGACCGTGCGCCGCGGCGACCTGGGATGCGGTCAGCACCGTTCCAGGCGCGCTGGTCGCGGAGAGCACGAGGTCCGCGTGCGGCAGCAGGTCCGGGAGGGCGGCCATCTCCCAGGGCTGGGCGCCTACCCGCGCCGCCAGCGCCTGGGCCCCGGAGAGCCTGCGGCTGACCACGTGGAGCCCGGCCAGCTTTTTGCCCCGGAGCGCCTGCGCCACCAGGTTGGCGGTCTTGCCTGCGCCCAACACCAGGGCCACCCGGCCCTGGAGGGAGCCAAGGGCTTCCTGGGCAAGCCGGACCGCCGCCAGGCTGACCGAGGCCGCATGACGCCCGATGGCCGTTTCGCTGCGGGCCCGCTTCCCGGTCCGGAGGGCGGCCTGACCCAGCCGCTCCAGCACTGGACCCAGGGCCCCGGCCTCATGTGCCGCCTGACACGCGCCGCGGATCTGCGCCAGGATTTCGTGCTCACCCGGCACCAGGGAATCCATCCCGGCGGCCACTTCCAGCAGGTGGTGCACCGCGGCGCCATCCGTCAGTCGGTAAACGGCACCTGCCAGATCCTCCGGGGCGATCCCGCTCCGCTCCATGAACCAGCCCAGCGCGCCGGCGAGCGCCTGCTCGCCCTCGGTCGCCACCAGATAGATCTCGGAGCGGTTACAGGTCGAAAGAACCAGGGCTTCATCGGCATAGTCCCGGAGCTCGTGCAGCACCCTGGGGACCTCCGCGGTGCCGATGGCAAGCCGTTCTCGCACGCCCAGCGGCGCGGTCCTGAAACTGACACCCAGGGCAACAAGGTGACTCTGTGGCACGCTCCACCTCCTGCGTTCTCCCCGCTTCCCCTTTATGGTAGGTGGGCGGCGGGGCCGCAGGTATCCTGAAGGAGAGTGATTTCCTGCCCAGGGCGGGGGAGGACGCTTACCCGGTTCCAGTGAGCGGGGATACCGAGGTCTGAAGGGAAGGACACGCGGGTGGGCGCTACTCGCTGAAGGAGCCTTGCGGCTGCTTGTAGGCCTGGCTGCCGTCAAAGTTCACGGTGAGGGTGCTGTCGCTGGCGGTCATCTCGAACTGCCGGGCAATGATCTGCGCGGTGTGCGCACCACCTTCAACCCGGGCCTCGGCGGTCGCGCTGGGGAGATAGATGGTCCCGGCCAGGGTATTCAGGGCGCCCTCGATCTCGAACCGCTCGGTGTTGGCCCGGTCCTGGAAGATCACGACTCCGGCGTAGTCCCCCGAAGTAGGGGCGCTCAACGCCACCTTGCCCGGACTCTCCACATCCATTTTGATGCGCCGGAAGGCGCCGTCCCCCGAGGGGCTGGCGGGGTCCCGCGTATTGTAGAGGAAGACCCCGTTGCCGGTGACCGTGGCCGTGTCGCGCACCTCCAGCCCGCCGCCGGCCAGGATGTAGGTGCCGGGCTGGAAGGTGACCGTGGCGGTGCCCTGGATGCGCAGGCCCCCGTAATAGATGCCGGGACTCAGGGTGGTGGTACCGCTGCTGAGCTCCAGGGTGCGGGGGTTGGTGGCGCTGCCGCTGCGCACCGTGAGGCCGGCGAAGGCGGGCGCGGCCAGGTTTTGCAGCGGGTCCGGCACCGCGTCCGCGCCGGTCTGAGGCGTGGGGGAGATGGTCGCTCCGCTGTCCTTGCGGTAGCCTCCTACCACCTCGATGGAGGAAGCGGTGAGGGCGGCCGTGTTATCGACCCGCAGCGCCTCGCTGCAACTCGAATTCACCACGAATCTGCCGCCGTTCACCGTGAGCTGCGCGTCTGCGCTGAGCCGCACCGCATAGCAGGCGGTCGGGCTCAAGGCCAGAAACGCGATATCCGAGGCTTCCGGCTGCACCCCGGCCACGGCGCGGGCGGAGACCTCCGCCCAATCATGGGAAATAATGGTAAGAAAGACGGTGGGGAAGCGCCGGGTGACCGTGACCTCCACGTAGTCGGGGTCGCCTGCACGGGGGCCGGCCTGCGGGGGGATGCTCACGGCCACGGTAATATCGTCGCCATTATGGGTCAAGCCGTTCTGGCCGGCATAGTCCAGCGCCACCTGCTGCGCCTTGGTCTCGTTCCTGGCCGCCGGGTACAGGTGGACCAGGGCAGCCCGCGCCGCGGCATCGGCGGCGGCCTGGACCTGACGGCGATGGATGAAGAGCAGCCCGGTATCAATGGCTAAACCGATCATGGCCAGCAGGACCACCATCACCAGGGCAACCAGCACGAGCACCTGCCCGGCCTCTCCGCCGGGACCACGGCCTGGGGCAGCAGGGAGCGCTGCGCCCCGGACCGCTGGCCCGTCGTCCCCGATCGCGCGCGCACCGGTCCTCCGCTCCCGGCGGAACCCGTTCACCATGCACCACAAGGCCCCGCAACACGGGGACGGACACACGGCCTGACGACGAACATTGAGGACCACGGCGTTGCTCCCCACAGTGGTTGCCCCCGTGTGGGGTCCCTATTGGATCACCATCTCCGACTGGCGGGAGAGGTCCAGGGTCATCCAGTCGAGGAGGATAGGGTCGTAGCTATAGCTCGCCTGCACCCGTACCCGGCTCCCCGACTGGTTGTCCCCATCGGGCCAGAGGACCACAACCGTCAGGGAGGCCGGGTCCAAGCCCACGCAGCGCGCTTGCACGACCGCAACCACCGCGCTGGGGTCTGCGGGGCCCACCGGGCTGGCGGCTTGCGCGCCGCGCACGATGGCATACCGCGCGCCCTCCTGCACGGCAAAGGCCAGGGTATTGAGGTACCAGAACCCCCGCATGACGTCCAGCAAGTTGACCACCGTCACCACAAAGATCAGTGCGACCAGGCCGAACTCCACCAGGGCCTGGCCGCGCTGTCCAGCGGGGGCGACCAGGAAACGGCGTTTCATGGCAGCACCCGCATCACCACGGTCTTCTGGAGCTCCAGCGGGTCGGGGAGACCCGGCCAGCCCGCGGTCGCCATCTGGTAGCTCACCGTCACGGACACGACCTGGTAGCCGTCGCTGTCGGTCTGGAGTTGGATCGCTACGGTCGGCGGTGTCCCGCCGAGGTCTTGCGCCGCGGCGAGGGCCACGGCCTGGATGCCGGTGGTATCCGCGGCGAAGCTCGGCCCGCGGGAACCATACAGCGCGCCGCTGGCTGCGGCATTCGCCACCGTGATGAAGCCCACCGTCGCCCGAGCCGCATCGGCGCTCCCCACCACCAGGAGCGCCAGCAAAGGCAGCGCCAGGGAAAGCTCGACGGAGCTCTGCCCGGCTCGCCCCCGGCGCACCCATCTGCGCAGGTGATCCCTCATCGAACGCCACCACATGCCAGGTCCCTCCCAGTTCCGGAGCGCCCTCCTCACGGTCCGTACCCGGCCCTCTCCCGGCCTGGCGCACCGAGGAGAGCGGACCATGCGATTGCTCGCCCGGCGCTTCCCTTGTCTCTAGCGTCGCGCCGGCACGACGCCGTGCCCATCCCCGGCCAAGGTGATTCCTTCCTCACGGGAGATGAGCGGGCATCCTGCGCGACAGTGAGCAGGCATCCAGAGGGAACCGTCGCACGTGGGGCGCGCCAGGGGGCTGGCGGCAGCGCGGAAGTAGGGGCGCATGGCCATGCGCCCCTACCGGTTGCTGGGGAGGACCGGCCTGGCGTTCAGGGTGGGGAGGAGCGGGCGCGACGGCCGCGCCCCTCACCCACCCCGGTTCACGCATCGGAGGCGATGAGCCCCTTGCGCATGGCGTACTTGATAAGCTCGGTACGATTGTGGAGGTCCAGCTTCTCCATGATGTGGGCGCGGTGGGTCTGGACGGTGTTGACGCTCAGGAAGAGGGCGGCGGCGATCTCCTGGTTGGTCTTACCCTGGGCGACAAGGGTCAGGACCTCGCGCTCCCGCGGGCTCAAGCCGTCGTAGGAGGCTGCCGCGGTGCCGGCGCGCTCCAGGAAGTCGGAGACCAGCTTTTTGGCAACCACCGGCCCGAGGGCGACGCCCCCGGAGCAGACTGCCCGCACGCCCGCCACCACATCGGCGGCGCTGGCCCCTTTCAGCAGGTAGCCGGAAGCGCCCGCTTCCAGGGCCTTGAAGAAGTACTCTTCGCCCTCCTGCATCGTGAGGATAAGGATATGGACCCTGGGGTACTGGGTCCGAATGAGACGGGCGGCCTCGATCCCGCTGATGCCGGGCATCGCCAGATCCAGGAGCACCACATCGGGCTGGAGCTGTCCCACCTTGGTCAGGGCTTCCCGACCATTGCCCGCCTCGCCCACCACGTGCATATCCGCCTGGGATTCCAGCACCAGACGGATGCCCTCGCGCACTACTTGGTGGTCATCAACTACCAGAATGCGAATGTCCTCCATGATACACCACGGCCTCCCTGTGCAACGGAATGGTCACACGCACCTCGGCCCCCCGGCCGGGCTGGGAAATGATGGCGCAGCTCCCACCAACCAGCGCGGCGCGCTCCTGCATCCCCATGATGCCCAGCCCGCGCAGCGGGTCCTGCGCATTGGCGACTTCCTTCCAGTCGAACCCCCTGCCGTCATCGGTCACGCGCAGTTCGACCTGATCGGCGGCACCCTGGACCTCAATCTGCACGGCGCTGGCCTCGGCATGGCGCGCGACGTTGTTGATGGCTTCCTGGCCGATGCGGAAGAGGACCACCTCCGTCTCCGGCCACAGCCCTTCGTGATAACCCACGGCCCGGACGTCGCTGGTAACACCCAGGGGACCCAGGTGCGCTTCGGCATAGCGGCGCAGCGCGGCCACCAGCCCCAGGTCATCCAGGGCGCTGGGGCGCAGGTCCAGGATGATCTTGCGAATCTCATCCAGGCTGGTGTGCGCCATGCGCTCCAGCCGCTTTAAGCGGGCGCGCAGGGGTTCCTGGGACGGCGGCAGGGACTCGGCGGTGCTCTCGAGGGTCATGATCAGGGCGATCAGGGCCTGCCCGGTCTCATCGTGGAGCTCCCGCGCGATGCGCTTGCGCTCGTCCTCCTGGACCCCGATGATGCGCTCCAGCACCTGGCGCAGGTGGGCCTCCTTGCGCTGGATCTCCTCGTACAGCAGCACATTCTCCACCGCCAGGCTCAGGTGGTGCCCCACGGCAGCGGCCAGGCGCACGTCGTGCTCGTCAAAGTTGCCGGTCTTGGCGCCGAGCATAAATACGCCGCGCACCTCCCCCTTGGAGGTCAGGGGCACCAGGGCCAGGCAGGTCAGCCCGGCATGGCGGCAGGCTTCCCGGACCGCCAGGGGGTTCCCGGCGAGGTCGCGGACCAGCAAGGGTTGCCCCGTGGTAGCGACCAGCCCGCACAGGCAATCGCCACAGGCCAGCCGCTGCTCCGCCGACAGGAAGGCCGGCGGGAGATCCGTATGCACGCGCAGCCGCAGGTCGCCGTCGGGAGGCTGGCGCAGCCAGATCGCCCCGGCGTCGGCCTTCACCACCTGAAACACCCCATGTAAGCCCGCCTGGAGCACCTCCTCCAGGTCCAGGGAGGCGCTCACGGCCGCGGCGATGGCCGCGGTGGCCGCCAACTCGCGGTTGCGCTCCTCCAGTTCCGCGGTGCGGGCCTGGACGCGCGCCTCCAGCCGGCTGTTGAGTTGGGTGATCTCGCTCATAGAGGCCTCCAAGCGCTGGCGCATGGCTTCCAGGCTGGCCGCCAGCACTCCGATTTCGCCGCCCTCGCGCACCGTGATCCGCTGGGAGAGATCGCCGCGCGCCATACGCTGGGCTGACTGGGTGAGGGCCAGGACCGGCCGGATGAGGATCTGCGCCCCAGACAAGGTCAGGGAGAGGACGGCGGAGAAAAAGAGCAGCCCGGTGAACACCAGGGTGCGGCGGAAGTCGCTCACGGGAGCGAAGGTCTCCGAGGCAGAAGCGCCCAGGCTCAGCCCCCATGGGGCGTTGGTGAGGGGGACAAAGGCCATCACGTGCTGGT
This sequence comes from Chloroflexota bacterium, assembly GCA_016210175.1. GTDB lineage: Bacteria > Chloroflexota > Dehalococcoidia > SHYD01 > JACQUQ01 > JACQUQ01. The sequence continues at coordinate 15,957 of JACQUQ010000260.1, forward strand.
CCACGACCTCCCCACCCTCCTCGTAGGGCACGGTCTCGATGGTGCTGACCCCGTTCGCAAAGGCCTGGAGGTAAAAGTCCGGGTGCTCCCCGCGTCGCAGCACGTGCTCCGGGTCGGTGGCAGCGACGATCATCCCGTGGGCGGCCACCAGTTCGGCATGGGCGGTCCCTCCCTGGACCGTGGCGCTGCGGAGGATGCGGCTGAGGGGCGAGTCCAGCACATCAATGAGGCCGGAGAGGAGGGCGATCACCCGGCCGGACCGGTCCTTAACCGGGATGGTCAGGGCCACGGTGGGCTTGCCTTCCCGCAGGTCCAGGTGTGGGGCGGACACGGTGCGCTCCCCCGTCGCCAGCGCGACGCGGATGTGGGCCATGCCCGACAGGTCGGCCCCCACGCTCTCGGGGCGGATGGGTTCGGTGAGGACGATGTGGCCGGCGCTATCCAGGAAGGAGACCCCCAGGGCGAAGCTGCCGAGCCGCCCGTAGGCGTGGGCCAGCATATGTTGCTCCGCCGAGAGGTCCTGGGCGGTGGGGTCAAAGGGGGCAAAGGTGGTGGCCTTCTCAAGCTCGTAGAAGGCCTGGGCCAGAAACCGGTCGATCTCGTGGGCGGCCAGATGGGCGCTGATCCGCCGCTCGTCCAACAGGATGCGGCTGCTCTGCTCCAGGGCTTGCAGGCCCAGGAAGCCCAGCGACGCGAACAGCGCCAGGAAGCCGGCCGCGACCGCGGCCAACAGCTGGGTCGAGAGCCCCATCCTGGCGCAGAGAGCGTGCAACATGGGCCGAGCAGCCTTCCCTGGGCGGCGAGTGGGCCGCGCTCCTCACTCCCCTTCCCCACCTGGGGAGGGAAGGACGTCCCTCGTGTGGGCGAGGGGCCGAGGTACGGGAGGCCGGGGCTCCCAGAGACGCGCTCAAGAGCTGGGGAGAATCGTCGCCAGCCGTTCCTGTATCGTCCGCTGGTTCAACCCTCCAATACGAATATCCCGCACAATCCCGTCTTTGTCAATAAAGACGTGGGTCGGGAACCCGGCCAGGGCATACTGGTACGCTACCTGGCGGTCCTCGTCCAGCAGCGCCGGAATAGTGAACCCGGTGCGCGCCAGGTACCCCTGGACCGTTTGCTGGTCTTCGCCGACGCTGATGGCCAGGAAGACGAGGCCGCGGTCCTGGAACGTCTGGTAGGCCGCCTGGAGTTCCGGCAGCTCGGCCCGGCAGGGCGGGCACCAGGTGGCCCAGAAGTTCATCCATACCGGGCGGCCCCGGTAGTCGCTGAGGCGGATGGGCGTACCGCTGAGATCGACCGCCACGAAGTCCGGCGCCGGCGCCCCGACGACCGGCCGGGTGTCACCGTTCCCAAAGGACACCGCGGTGAAAGCTGCCGAGGAGCCCTGGGCCTCGGACAGCACATACGCCGCTGCCAGCATGGCCACGGCGCTCAGGACGCCGAGCAGCCAGCGCGGTAGCGGGAGGGCCGCAAGACGAGCGCCGACCCAGGTCATGGCGATCTCCTCTCTGCTCCGGAACGGGCGGTATGCCGCGTCCCCTTCCTTGGCACGGCACGCGGTGTGCTGTGCTACCCGGTCCGCCTTCCCCGACACCGCTCACAGACATTGGAGCGGATCGAGAAGCACTGCGGATCGGCGCAGGGGAAAAGGTGCTTGCAGAAAAAGCACTCGTGGTCGTGGTGCGGGTACTCCCGCCGCAACCGCATGGATAACGTTTGCGCCATACGCTCCCCCTTCGTCCTGCCTGGTCGTCCGCCGCCTGTGGTTTGCGGAGTGCCACTCGGTTTAGGGCGGGTTTGATGCCAGTGCACCATTCACTCAACAGCATGTCCTCCCTGCTGCCGTGAACGGCGGGCCTGGGTTTCCCCGATAGGCCCGGCCTTCAGGCCGACGGAAAGGGAGGACCGGCCCACAATGCTCCTGTGAGTTGGCGCTAGTGCATGATCAAGTCAGGTCGTAGGGAATCGGGCGGTAGGGGCGCATGGCCA
>JACQUQ010000261.1 GCA_016210175.1 Chloroflexota bacterium
ACCCCGTGGAGGGCGTCCAGTTCCACCCCGAGTCCATCATGACCAGGGTGGGCAAAGACCTGCTCAGGAACTTCCTGGGGACGAAGGTGTATTTGTACTGAGGAACAAGGAACAGGGGCGACGGCTGGGCGTACGTCATAAGCCGTTCGAGTGGTTGCGCCCCTGTTCCGGCCTCTGGCGAATCAAGGTGAATCAATCGGCCATTGGGTGTGATGTGGGGGCGGGTACGGGTGGAGGAGGGTATCGTGAAGAGCTATCGTATTGAAGTCGTCATCAAACCCTGGAAGGAAGGGGGCTACCTGGCGGAAGTGCCCGCGTTGCAGGGATGCTGGTGCGTCAGCGACACGGTTGAGGCGGCCTTAGATGATATTCAGGAAGTTATTACACTTGCTATCCAAGCCCGCCGCAAGGTTGGTCAGCCATTGCCGCCCGAGATTGAGGAAATCAACCCGGACAAGGAGCAGGCCCGGCTGGTCTTGGGTGTAGCGGTGCCGTGACCTACGGGGAGTTCAAGCGACGACTGGCAAGAATCGGCGTACAGCTTGTGGCGCAGGGCAAGCGGCACGAACAATGGTACCATCCGGCAACCAGGCGCTTTACGTGGATCCCGCGTCACCGCGGGGAAGTGCCGACAGGGTTGTACCACCGCATGTTGAGGGATCTCGGCCTACGGGAAGAGGACCTGGCGTAGCGTATAGCTCTAGATACCCGAGGCAAGAAATGCAACCTTGGCACGAGCAGGACGCCTTCTGGCAGACCGTGGGGCCGACCATGTTCTCCCAGCGGCGGCGGACGGATGCCCCGGCTGAGGTCGAGGGCATCCTCCGCATGCTGGGCATCGAGCCGGGGGTGCCCCTGCTGGACCTGTGCTGCGGCGTGGGACGGCACTCCCTGGAGTTCGCCCGTCGTGGCTTCCGGGTGACGGGGGTAGACCGGACCCGCGCCTATCTGGAGCAGGCGTCCCGGCAGGCGGCGGCCGAGGGGCTACCGGTCGAGTTTGTCGAGGAGGACATGCGGGCCTTCGTCCGGCCCGGTGCCTTCGCTGCCGCGGTCAATCTGTTCACCTCCTTCGGCTTTTTTGAGGACCCGGACGAGGACCGCCGGGTCGTCGCCAATGTCTACCAGTCGCTCCAGCCGGGCGGGGCTTTCCTCATTGACGTCGGAGGCAAGGAAGTCCTGGCCCGCGTCTGGCAGGAGCGGGACTGGCACGAAGAAGATGACATCCTGATCCTTCAGGAGCGGAAGGTCAGCCAGGCGTGGGGCTGGATGGAGAACCGCTGGATCCTAGTACAGGACGGGCGCCGCACGGAGTTCACGGTCTCGCACCGCCTCTATGCGGCGACGGAGCTGGCCGCCTTGCTGAGGGCGTGTGGTTTCTCCCACGTCGAGGTCTACGGCAGCCTGGACGGGAGCGCGTACGACCAGACGGCCAGGAGGTTGGTCGTTGTGGGACGCAAACCGTAACTGACAGCAGAACGGGTGTCAAGGAGTAACTCATGATCCGTGAAGCGACTGAGGCCCTGATCGCCGGCAAGCACTTGAGCCAGGAAGAGGCCGCCGCCGTCATGGGCGAGATCATGGAGGGCCAGGCCACCCCCGCCCAACTGGCGGGCTTCCTGGTGGCCCTCCGCATCAAGGGCGAGACGGTGGACGAGATCGCCGGGTTCGCCCAGGTGATGCGGGACAAGGCCCTGCGGGTCCCCTTCGACGGCTCCACGGTGGACACCTGCGGCACCGGCGGCGACGGCTCCGGCACCTTCAACATCTCCACCGCCGCGGCCTTCGTGGTGGCCGGGGCCGGGCTGACGGTCGCCAAGCACGGCAACCGGGCCGCCAGCAGCCAGTGCGGCAGCGCCGATGTCCTGGAGGCCCTGGGCGTCAAGCTGGAACTGACCCCGGAGCAGGTCGCCGCCTGCATGAAGGAGGCCGGCATCGGGTTCATGTTCGCCCCAGCCTTCCACCCCTCCATGCGCCACGCCGGTCCCACCCGCCGCGAGTTGGGCATCCGCACCGTCTTCAACATCCTGGGGCCGCTGACCAACCCGGCGGGCGCGCAGGCCCAGGTGCTCGGCGTGGGCTCCGACGGGCTGCTGCCCAAGATGGCCGCAGCCCTCCAGCGCCTGGGCAGCCGCCACGCCCTGGTGGTCCACAGCAGCGACGGCCTGGACGAGATCTCCATCTCCGGCCCCACCCGCGTCTACGAGTGCCGGGGCGAGGCCCTCCGCGACTACGTGGTCCGCCCGGAGGACGTCGGGCTTGCTCCTGCGCCCCAGGCGGCCATCAAGGGCGGCACGCCCCAGGAGAACGCCCGCATCCTGCGCGCCCTGCTCCAGGGCGCGCGCGGCCCGGTCCGGGACGTGGTGCTGCTGAACGCAGGTGCGGCGCTGCTGGCCGGGGACGCCGCCTCTGACCTGAAGGAGGGCGTGGCCCTGGCGCAGCAGGCGTTGGACTCCGGCCGCGCCCTGGAGAAGCTGGAGGCCCTGGTCCGGGTCTCCCAGCGCTTCGCATAAGAGGACGGATTCACCACGGAGAGCACAGAGAACACAGAGAGATTGGGGTTTTTATATCTTTTAAACGCTCTGTGCTCTCTGTGTGCTCTGTGGTGAGGCCAGAACCGCCAAGGATGAGGGAGCGCAGCGTGTCTATCCTCGATGAGATCGTCGCCTGGAAGCGGGTTGAACTGGCCCAGATGCAAGAGGTCCTGCCCCTACCCATCGTGCAGGCGCGCATGGAGGCGCAGCCGTCGCCCCGCGACTTTGCTGCGGCGCTCCGCAGCCCGGACGGCCGGCTGCGCCTCATCGCCGAGGTCAAGAAGGCATCGCCCTCGGCCGGCGTGTTGCGCGCGGACCTGGACCCCGTTGCCTTCGCCCGCGCCTACGCCCACCACGGCGCGGCGGCCATCTCGGTCCTCACCGATAGCCGCTACTTCCAGGGGAGCGGCGCCTACCTGGCGGCTATCCGGGACGCCCTGGACCGCGACGATTCCCTGTCCCCAGAGGGGCGCCCGCCTCTGCTCCGCAAGGACTTCCTCTTTGACCCGTACCAGATCTACGAGGCCAGGGCCTACGGCGCCGATGCCGTCCTGCTCATCGTCGCGGTGCTGGAGGCCGGCGCGCTGGGCTATCTGCTGGAGCTGACCCGGAGCCTGGGCATGGAGGCCCTGGTGGAGGTCCACGACGAGGAAGAAGTGTGGATCGCGCTGGAACAAGAGGCCTCCGTCATCGGTATCAACAACCGGGACCTGCGGACCTTTACCACCGACCTGGAGACCACCCGTCGCCTGCGGGCGCTCATCCCGCCGGAGGTGACGGTGGTGAGCGAGAGCGGCATCAAGGGCCGGGACGACCTGGCCCGCCTGCGGGAGTGGGGCGCGCAGGCCGTGCTCATCGGAGAGTCCATCGTGACGGCCCCCGATGTGGCGGCCAAAGTGCGAGAGTTCGCGGGGCTTCCTGAGGATGAGCTATGAGTGTCGAGCCGGTTCGGGTCAAAATCTGTGGGGTGACCGCGCCGGAACACGCCCTGGCCGCGGCCGAGGCGGGCGCGGACTTTCTGGGGTTGATGTTTGCCCCCGAGAGCCGCCGCGCCGTCACGCCCGAGCGGGCCGGGGCCATCGTCGCGGCGCTGCGGGCCGCCTTCCCTCCCCCCGCGGGGCCAAAGCTGGTGGGGGTCTTCGTCAACGAGGCCCCGACCGTCATCCGTGGACTGGTGGAAGCCCTGGGCCTGGACCTGGTGCAGCTCAGCGGCGACGAGCCCTGGGAGGCCCTCTATGATGTGCCCCGGCCCGCCTTCAAGGCGTACCGGGTGCCCGACGGGGTCCCGGCTGATGTGGCGGCCGCCGCGTTGGAGCAGGGGCGGGCCATGCTGGAGGCGACCCGGTCGGTATGCCTGCTGGATGCCGCGGTCGCGGGCCAGCACGGGGGCACGGGCCGGCGGGTGGACTGGACGGTGGCGGCGCACCTTGCCCGGCAGCTGCCGGTCCTGCTGGCGGGCGGCCTGACCCCGGAGAACGTCGAAGAGGCGGTGGTCCAGGTCCGGCCCTGGGGCGTGGACGTGTCCAGCGGCGTCGAGACCGGCGGCGTGAAGGACATGGAGAAGATACGGGCGTTCGTGCGGGCGGTACGGGAAGCAGACGTGAGATGAGGGGTTGATCGTTGGACGATTGCGCACTGAGCAGTGCTGAATAGGGAGTAACATGGCAACACCATCGCTGGCGACCTCACCCCGGCCCGATGCCACGGGCCACTTCGGTCCCTACGGCGGCGTCTTCGTCCCGGAGACGCTCATGGCCGCCCTGGCTGAGTTGGAGGCGGCCTACCGGCAGGCCCAGGCCGACCCCGGCTTTCAGGCGGAACTCGACCGCCTCAACCGCCACTACGCGGGGCGGCCCACGCCCCTGTACCACGCCCGCCAACTTTCGGCCCACGCCGGGGGCGCCCAGATCTACCTGAAGCGGGAGGACCTGGCCCATACCGGCGCCCACAAGATCAACAACGCGCTGGGCCAGGTGCTCCTGGCGCAGCGCATGGGCAAGCGGCGGGTCATTGCAGAGACCGGGGC
>JACQUQ010000236.1 GCA_016210175.1 Chloroflexota bacterium
GGCAGGGGTTGAGCGGGGTGCTGGCCTCGGAGAAGGCTGTCATGGACGTTGCGACGTACCTGCGGAACGGGCGCATCGACAGCCGTGCGCTGCTGGCCGACCTGCGGGTTATTCTGGGCGACCGGCCCGACGTGGTGGTCGAGCGGGCCGACCAGTCGCAGGTGCTGGGCATCCCGAATGGCGAACAGACCGTGGACATGAGCCTGAACTGGCTGCGGCCGGGCGGGCAGGTGGTCTTCTTCGAGCGGACCGCCGGGCACACCTACGCCTACGACATCCGGGCCTGGGTCACGCAGAAGGACATCCTGCTGCCCGACTGCTCCATCATTCTCACGCACTACGCTTCCCAGGCGGTCGCCTATATGTCCTACGAGGCCGTGCGCGACCGCCGCGTGGGCATCGACTACCCCCACCTGTTCCCCTGGTCGGACGTGCCCACCGCCCTGGACACGCAGGGGCGCGGCAAGAACGTTATCCTCCACGGCATTCCGGCGGGCCTGCGCACCATCGAGGAGGTTGCAGCCGCGGGCCGGTAACGGCCCCGGACCGCCTGGTCCGGTGTGTCAGCACACCGGGCTGCCCAGTGCAGAATCAGGAAACGTTTTCGGCATGGGCAACCGTGGTAGGGGCGCATGGCCATGCGCCCCTACCACGGCCCGATTCCCCACGACCTCCTCCTGATGCCGCACCAGGAAGGCGGCACGCGCAGGACCAGCAGGACGGGCGTATGGGCACTCTTGCCAGCGCCGTCATCACGCTCCGGCAGGCTGGTGAGACGCCTCCCTGCGTGCCGGAACGGGAGACGAGGGATGGAACTGGTTGCCCTGGGTACCTGTGGCGTCTACCCCGGTCCGGGGCGGGCCTGCGCCGGGTGGCTGGTGGAATCGGGTGCGACCCGCCTGCTCCTGGACTGCGGCCACGGCGTCCTGGCGAACCTCCAGACCCGCCTCCCACTGCACGACCTCACGGCCATCCTCATCACCCACTTGCACGCCGACCACTTCCTGGACCTCATCCCCTTCCGGTACGCCATCAAGTACGGGCCGCCGGGTCCCCGGCCGCACCCGACCCTGTACCTGCCGCAGGATGGCCTGGATGCCTTGATGCAGAGCGTCGCCGTCCTGGACCCCGACCCCGATTTCTTCACCGCGTGCTTCGACGTGCGGCACTATACTCCCGACGTACCGCTCACGGTGGGAGGTCTGCGCGTGGCGCTGGCGCCCACGGTCCACCCGGTCCCCACCTGCGCAGTCGCGGTCTCGGAACCGGGCGGCGGCCGGGCGGTCTATTCCTCGGACACCGGGCCATCGCCGGTCGTCGAGGAGCTGGCGCGAGGCGCCGACCTATTCATCTGCGAGGCGACCCTGTCCAGCCCGGAGGATGAGGCCGGGCGGCCCCGGGTCCATCTCGCCCCGGAGGAGGCCGCGGAGATGGCGACGCGCGCCGGCGTCGGGCGACTGGTCCTCACCCATGTGCCTCCCTACCGTGACCCCGCCACGGCCCTCCCGGCAGCCCAGCAGCGCTTCTCCGGCCCGGTGCTGGCCGCGCGGGATGGGGAAACCTTCCGCATCTGATACACCCTGGGGCTGACTGCCGGCGCAGGCGCACGGACAACGTTCCATCAAGCGAGCCAAGATGGGCGGCAGATCTCGGACCGGTCGCGCTCAGGCTTGACATTTTCCTGCTACGCGGTAGCATGTAGGAACGTTCATGGTAGTAGCGAAGCGCACGCCGCCGTTCTGGGCGCGCGGGAAGGCGACTCCGGAGCACGGGGTCGGAGTGCGAAACTGGACCCGGAGAGGGCAAGCGTCATGTACGTACGCTTCTGGGGAACACGTGGATCTATCCCGACGCCGGGGCCGAGCACCGCCCGGTACGGCGGCAACACCTCGTGCGTCGAGGTTATTGCCGATGATGGTACCCATATTATCCTCGATTGTGGCACCGGCGCACGGGAGCTCGGCCTGCACCTCCTGAGCTCCGGAGTCCGGCCCTTGCGGCTCCATCTCTTCATCGGCCACACCCACTGGGACCATATCCAGGGCTTCCCCTTCTTCATCCCCGCGTTCCTCCCCGACGTGGAGATGAACATCTACGGCGCCGCCGGCTTTCAGCGCAGCCTGGAAGACGCCATGGCCGGCCAGATGCAATACACCTATTTCCCGGTGAAGCTCCACGATCTGCGCAGCCGCCTCCACTTCACGGAGCTGGAGGAGGGCTTTTTCCGCGTGGGCGAGGTGCTGGTAGAAACCCAGTATATCAACCACACCGCGCCCACCATGGCTTACCGCATCTCCAGCGGCGGCGCCACCGTGGTCTACGTGACCGACCACGAGCCTTTCTGGGTACCGACCGGTCCCACCTTGCACCACCCTGGGGACCAGCGCCATATCGCCTTCCTGCACGGGGCGGACCTGGTGATCCACGACGCGCAATATACCCAGGAGGAGTACAGCAGCAAGCTGGGCTGGGGGCACAGTACGATTGAGTATGCGACGGATGTGGCGCTGGCGGCAGGGGTCGCGCGCCTGGCTCTCTTCCACCACGATCCCGCGCACGCGGATGCCATGCTGGAGCGGCTGGAGCAAGGAGCGCGCGCGCGGGTCGCCGCACGGGATGGGGCGCTCGACGTCTTTGCCGCAGCGGAGGGCCTGGAGCTGGACGTGCGGGGCCGGGGACGTGCGCCGCTGGTCGTGGCCGCCTCGGCGCTGCGGCGGCGGCCCATCGCCGGCGGGCGCGTGCTGATGGTAAGCACCAATGAGACCGATATCCTCGCCATCGAGCAGGTGCTGGAAGAAGATGGCCTGGTGCTACTGAAGGCGCCGGACCAGCAGGTGGCGCTGGCCCAGATCACTGACCTGGCGCCGGACCTGATCATCCTCGATGTCCCCTTGCCGGGCGAGGAAGCAGAAGCGCTGATCGCCGCGTTGCGCGCCCGGCTCGGTCGGCGCACGCTGCCGGTCCTGCTGCTGACAGAGCACACCGACGGCGAAGCGGCCGTGGGCAGCGGGGACGCCGGCACTACGGATTGCCTGGCGAAGCCCTTCAGCCCGCCGATGCTGCGGACGCGGGTACGGGCCTGGCTGGCCCGCACCCAGGATGAAAGCAGCAAGCGGACGAGCGTGGAGGCATCCGGCTCGGCAGGTGCTGCGAATGCTGCCGTCGCCGCAGATACCAGCCCGCTCGGCAGCGCTGCCATCAGAGAGCAGGCCAGCCTCCTGGCCGCCATACCGCTCTTCCGGTCGCTGAGCCGGGAGCACCTGGACACGCTGGCGGCGCTGGCGACCCAGGAGACCTATCCGCCGGGCCGCGTCGTCATTGAGCAGGGCCAGCCCAGTGACCAGCTCTTTGTCCTGCTGTCGGGCCGGGTGCGGATCGTCGAAGCGGTGCCCGAAACGCCGCATGTGGAGATGGCCGTGGGGGAGCTCGGTCCTGGGGAGGTGTTCGGCGAGTTGGGGATTCTGGACCACCAGGCGCGGTCGGCATCGGTGCTCACCCTGGAGTCCACCCGCTGCCTGGTGCTGCCTGCCGCGGATTTCTTGCGGGTCCTCCGGGACTCTGCGGACCTGGCGCTCGGCTTGCTGCGGGTGCTGGCCGGGCGGCTCCACGATGCGGACCGCCGCCTCGCGCGCTATGCGCCCGATCCCCTGACCGGACTGGCCAGCAGGCGGACCTTCCACGATCAGTACCGCCGGTTGGCCGCCAGCGCCCAGCGCCGCCAGAGCGGTGTGGTCCTGCTGCTCCTGGATGTGGTGAACCTCAAAACGATCAATGACCGTTTCGGCTACGCCGTCGGAGACGAGGTGCTCCGGACCCTGGCCGATGCCCTCGTGTCGGCCACCCGCGGCACCGACCTGGTGGCGCGCTATGGCGGGGACGAGTTTGCCGCCCTCCTGGTGGACGCGCAGCCGGGCGATGCCAAGGTGGTGATGGAGCGCGTGCGCCACCAGCTTGCCGCGCTCGCCCCCCGGCGCGGGCTGCCGCTCGCGGTCCACTACAGCATCGGCATCGCCGCCAGCACCTCGCCCCCCGAGGCGGTGGACGAGCTCTTGCGTGCGGCCGACCAGGACATGCACCGCACCAAGTCCACCGCACCCCCGGACTACCGCTCGACCAGGTAATTCGGCCGGACCGCAGCGGCAGGTCGCCCCTTGGCGCGTGCGCAGGTACGCCGTGTGCGCCTAATACTCCGTCACGCCGGTGAAATTCCAGCGTCCGATATGGAGGGCCGGGACCAGGTTGCTGGGGAACATGGTCCGCTGGAGGCTCAGGTCACGGCCGATGCGCTCCACATGGCGCAGGGCCTCCAGGTAGCTCTGGGTGAAGCGGAAGTTCTTGACCGGGCGGGTGATCTCACCGTTCTCGATGAGGAAGGTGCCGTCTCGGGTCATGCCGGTGACGGTCACGGTCAGGGGATGCACCACCCGGGTGTACCAGAACCGGGTGACCCAAATGCCCCGCCGGATGCCCCGGAGCAGGTCCTCCTTGCTGGCATCGCCGGGCCGCAGGTACAGGTTCAGGGGCACGGGCCCGAAGGTCTCGCCCGCCGGGAGCGCGTGGCCCGTGGACTCCTTGCCCTCCTTCCCCGCGGTATAGGAGTCGTAGCACACCGCATTGGCAACGCCGTCCGTGATGAGGTCCACCCGCTGCTTGGGCACGCCCTCGAAGTCGAAAGGCGTGGGCACGGTGCCCTCCCCCAGCCCGTCGTCCCAGATGCTGATGTTGCTCCCCACGATCGGCTGGCCGAAGCGCCCCGCCATGAAGCTGTGGCCCTCCTGCACCGCCAGCGCGCTGAAGCCCAGGTAGGCCAGGAAGTCCAGCAGGTCGCTGACGGCGTACTCCTCCAGCAGCACCTCGTACTCGCCGGTCTCCAGGGTCTCCGGGTCACGGCCGCGCCGGGCCTTATCCACCGCCTCGGTCGCGATAGCCTCCGGGTCGATGGCGCGCACGTCCAGGGAGCGGCGGTCGGCGTAGCCCGAGCTGGTATCCGACATAACTACCGCGGTACACTCGGCCAGGGTATCGGCGTGGTGGGCGAAGACGCCCAGGCTGTTGGCAATGGCGAACTGGGAGACGCCGGTGCTGAAGGTGCCCGCGGTCACCAGACCCTGGTCCTTGGCCCGACTACAGATGACGTCCACCGCCCGCGCCCGCTGCTCCGGAGTACACTCGGCGGTAGCCGCAACATAGGCGCGGGCTTCCTTGACGGGTCCGGGGCCAGGAAGCGAGCGGAAATCCGGGTTGTCGATCTGGTGCCGGGCCAGGTCGGAGGCCCGTTCCACCGCGCTGCGAATGGCGGCCTCATCGGTGCTGTTGACCGAGGCAACCCCGATTTTCTTGCCGAAAACGGCCCGCACCAGCACGGTCGTGTCCCGCTCGGCGACGTTCTGGTGGACGTAGTTGTTGGCAAAGCGTGTCAGGGCCGAGTCCTGGACAAACAGGCTGGCCTCGGTCTGGTCGGCAGCGCTGTGGCGTAGCGCGGTTTCCAAGACGCGCCGGATCTCGCGTTCTTCCAGCATAGTATCTCCTCGAAGCAGGCAGCAGTCCACCCGGCAAGCCGGCTGCGACATGCTGCTCGCAGATGGCGGTTCGCTGCACAAGAGGATGTTGGGCAACCTCTTCCCCTGGCCCCCGCTCCACAGCGCGGGGAGTGCAAATGAGGTAGGCAGGCGAAGAGCAGAATAGTCGGTCATGAGAGGCTTTGATACCTCTCAGGAAAGAGTTCCCGCCGCCCTGAAGGGCGGGCCATTGCTGGCAAGAGACTCGGCCCGCCCTTCAGGGCGGCGATACCCAACTCTTCCGCTGTTTTCCTCCTCGGTTGATTTGCACTCCCCGTACAGCGGAGCAGGGGAATCGCCCACCCTCATAAGGGCATGGGGAACACGATGGGCTTGCGGGCCAGCAGGTGGCAGTAACGAGCCAGGCCGGGCCCGGCCCCCATCTGCGCCTGAATTGCCTCCTGGAGGTGGGACGCCCCATCCTCCACGCCGGGCGCTGGCTCACCCGGCCCGCCCACACCCCCGCGGCGCACGACCGCGACATCGAGGCCGGACAACCAGGAAGCGACGGTCTCCGCGGTCAAGTGTGTCGGGTGGTCGCCGTTGGACCGGTCGTCGGCCGACTGGGTGAAGGCCAGCGAGAGGTATCCGCCGGGCTTGAGCACCGCAACGAGGGCGGTCAGGACCGCCTGCGGGTCGATAGACTGCTCGAAGACCGTATGGCACAGGATGAGGTCGAAGGCATTGGGCGGCCAGCGCCGGGGCACATCCGCAATGGAGCCACGGGTCAGGGCCACATTCCCGATCAGCCGGTCGGGGTCGGCCATCAAGCGCGCGCGGGCCGCATCGAGCAACTCCTGCGCTGCGTTCAACACCACGACGGTATGCCCCAGGGGGACCAGGGTGTCGGCGCCCTCGCCAGCGCCGGCCGCTTCCAGGACCCGCAGTCGCTCGCTCCGGAGGTCGGCCAGCCAGGGCAAGGTCGCTATGAGGTCAGTCACGAGCGCCGCCACAGGCGGGCCGTTCCCGGTAACTTCCCTCGCGTCGTCGCTCCAGGTCATGGGTATGCCATCCTTCCCTTTGTGCTCGTGTTGTCGGCCACACCACAGAGACCACCGAGAGCACAGCGTGTCTGACGGATCTGGGCGTCCTTCCTCGTATTCTGCATCTCTGTGTGCTCCGTGCGCTCTGTGGTGAGTCAAGAGACCCGCTGGACGAAGCGGCTGCGGAGGTCCTGGGCCTCCCGAATGATGTCCCGGAAGCCTGTCGCCAGTTGCTCCCGCGCCTGCGCCACCGCCGCCTGCTGCTCCGGCGTGAGCAGCCCATGCTGGAGCGCGTCCGCTAACTCGTCCTCGTCCAGGAACTGCCCCTGGCTCAGATCGGGGTCCACCCAGAAGTCCAGGAGGAGGTCGGTCCAGCGCACGGTGTCCTCCGTGATCTGGACATCCGTGCACACATCGAAGCGGTAGCCCAACAGCGTCTGGTTATCGCCGAACATCTGATACAGCAGGTAGTTGCGCCCGGCCCAGAAGTACCCCAGGGTGGAGCGGTGGGGCCGGGCCACCGAGGGATCGGTGGCGTAGTCGGCGTTCACCACGAAGCGCAGCACCGCCACCTGCGGGTCAAGGTGCAGGGCCTCGCAGAAGAAGACCTGCCGCGTGCCGTTGAGGTGCTGCTTGATCTCCCGGACCTGCATATGCCGCCCTCTCTCCCCCTAGTGTTCTGTCAGCCGTGAACTGATGGGTGAGACCGCCGCCGTGAACGGCGGGCCCGCCCTTCAGGGCGGCGGGATGGCACCCATCACAGGAGGATTGACAGAGCACTAGCCCCCTCTCCCCTCGTAGGGGAGAGGGGGAATTGCTCCCCCTTCCCTTGGAGGGAAGGGGGTAGGGGGATAGGACCGTTTTACCCCCGCA
>JACQUQ010000241.1 GCA_016210175.1 Chloroflexota bacterium
ACGTACCACTTGGTGGCCTCTTCGCTGCCCACGGGCAGGTAGCTCACCACCACGTCGGTCTGGGTCTCTTTGAGGATCCCCACGATATCCGCGGTCGCGCCCGGCGCCTTGGTAATCACCTGCGAGAGGTATTTCCCCAGGCCATCGTGGGTCATGCCCCGCTCTACCCGCACCCCGAGCGGCGGCACGTCGCAGAACTTCTGGGTGTTATTGGGCTTGGTGAAGATAGCTTCGGCCAGGTCTTTCCCCACCTTGTTCTGGTCGATGTCAAACGCTGCCACGAAGTTAATGTCCCGCACGTGGTAGCCGCCCAACTCCACATGCATCAGCCCAGGGACGAAGTCATCGGCTTTGGCGTCGCGGTAGTAGTGGACGCCCTGCACGAGGGACGAGGCACAGTTGCCAACGCCGATGATCGCCACATTGATCTTGCCCAAAGCCTGCTGATCTCCTTTCCTCGCCCAAGCACCAGGTTGCAACTGCGATCCGCGGTCCACACAGCCGAAGGTGCGTGACGGTACCTGCACGACTAGGGGGCATCCTGCCGGAACGGCCTGCGGCGGCATGCCCATTCTAGCAGGTTGCCCACGGTGGTACAACTCGCCGGGACGTCCCGCGGCGGCGCGCTGGCCCTCGTCTGCCGTGGCCGCACACCGCGTTGACGGTGGGCGCTGGGCTCCGTATACTACGACTATTCCCGCACGCCCGGTCTCGCGGATCGGCACACGCTCCAACGGTGGAATTGCTCGCCTACCCGGTCGCGAAGCGAGGGGGCGCGATGCGTGTAACAGGCCCCGCAGTCGCTCTGATCGTCGTAGGGCTCGTGGTGGCGGCCGCCCTGCTGGTGGCGACCACCGGCCGCCGCGTCAGCTTGGAGTCCGTCGCGTTCGGCAGCGGCGCGGCGCGTGAAATCGTCCGGGATAACGTCTACCAACTGGCGACCTGCGATCCCCGGGAGGTCGCACAGACCCTCCAGGCCCTATCCCGCTCCTATCGTATCCTCGGTCTGACCGCCACGGCGCTCCCCTGCGATCAACTATGGATCATTGTTGAGCCGTACTAACGCGCAGCGGGAGGGGCAGAGGCGCCGGGCACGAGGCCGGGCGCTGGAGGGAGCGCCCTGGTCGAGGGGGGATAGACCGGCGCGCGGGGTGAGTGCCGGCCCCTCCGAGGGCCCAGGGGACGGAGACAGGGAATCCGCCGCGCCACCATGGAGGCAGCCGTTCCCAGGACACGTGCCGTTGCCACCGCGGGATGCAACGCACCGCGCTAGCGTCCGGGGCCGTGGACCGGCGGGCGCGAGCATCACCAGGAGGGACGATGGCGCTCCTCGATGACCTGATGGCAGCCCAACGCCAGGTCTTCGATCTCCAACAGGAAGGGAAAGCCATGACCGCACCGGAGGTCCGGCGGGCCATGAACCGCCTGATGGGGTTGCTGCGCCAAGCGACGCCTGCGGACCTGGCTGCCTTTACCGCCTGGAAGAACGAGGAACAGCGCCGACGCGCCGCTCCGTGACCCACCAGCCGTCTCCTTGCCCCCACACCGATTGCCCAACTCCTGCCCTGGAGAGACACCACGACCTATCCGGCCCAACCCGAGCAGGACAGGCACCTGGAGGAGATGCCGGTAGCGCCGGAGGCCTCGCCCGACGCCGGTTGGGAGCAACCGGCGCTACCCGGAGGGGAGCTGACGCACAGCTGGTCCTACGCTTTGCCGATCCGGAATATCCGGGTTCCACAGACCGGGCACGCCCCCTGGGTTGCCGGCCGACCGTTCTTGAGCGTGACTTGCGTCGGGTTCTGAATATCGCGGGTTGCCCGACACTTCACACAATAGGCCTGCGGCATGGCGCCTCACCTCCCTCCCTTCTACCGAGCTAGCACCATGATACACGGAAAGCTTGCGTTCCTGTCAAGGCTCTTTGTTCCTAAATTCGCACTTTTTAGGAACGGTCCGGGTATCGCGTGGGAGGGAGAGGGGTGAGGGCCGAGCTACCAGGGCCAGGAGTCTGCCATGAGGGAGAGGATCACCAGGCCCCCAGAGCGCATGACGCCCTGAATGTTTTCGGCGTGCAACGCATTGCGGACCAGGAACAGGACTGCAAGGGCCAGGAGGCTCAGGGCCGCGATCCCGACGTGCAGCGGCTTGCCCTGTACCCTGACGCTCCCCACCAGGCTGCCCGCTTCTTTCCGCACGCTGATGCGGACCATGGCAACGGCGCTGATGAGCAAGGCAAGCACCGGCCCACCCGGAAAGAACAGCGGGGAGATGGCCTCGAAGAGAGGCGAGCTATAGAGCCCCATGACGAGAGGAGAGGCTACCAGCGCCTGCATCGTCGTGAAGAGCGCATTCCCCGGCATTACGTACTGGGACAGTCCGACGGACAGCCCCACGAATTGAATGAGCAGGGTGGGGGCCGCGAACAGGAAGCCCAACAGCGCCAGCTTGTCGGCTCGCCAGAGCCGGACACTCCAGAAAGACATGATTCCTCCTCGTGCAGCTTCCGTCTGAAGTGCGGGTTCACCCCGCACGGCCCATGCCTGGGGGTGCAGATGCGCGTCTATCGCCCCAAGGATGATGTCGAAGGCGGTGGACAGCGAGGGGCGTTGTTCTTCCAACGCCGCGAGGAACTCCTCCCCGTAGCGTCGCCGCCACGCGCGGGGATACAGCCAGATGAGCCACCTCATCTGGCTGCCAGCCTCTGGAGACCGGCATGGGCCACCCGCGCCATGCTCTCCAGTTGCGCCCGGAGGGTGTCGGCCCCCGTGCCGGTCAGACGATAGGGCCGACGCCGGTCACGGGCGGCCAGTGGCTCGATGAGTTGCTGCGTTTCCAGCCGGGCGAGGGCGCCGTACAGCGTGCCGGGACCCAGCCGCACCCCGGCAAACGCGGCGATGTCCTCCATCATCGCATACCCGTGCTTCGGCCCATGCGCCAGGCTGATGAGGATCAGCAGCGCAGGTTCGGAGAAACGACCGAGATCGGAGAGACCGGGATCCACTGCCGTCACCCCCTGGGAGCGCCTCCCGCGCAGGAATATGTCGTGCAACGATATATCGTCAAACGACATAGTACTCTGTCCCGGCCCCGTGGTCAACCCCCTTTTGAACGACCTTTTCGGGAGCGCAGCCCGGTTCTGCCTGGAGGTTTGCTCGTGCTGCCTCCTCCCCGGTCCAGCCCTGGTCACGCCCCCAGGAGGCGGCGAAGCGTGCGGGCGTCCTCCACCGCCCACGCCTGGGCGTCGTTGTTGAAGTAGGCGTACACGTCCTCCAGGCCGGCCACCGCCTCCCGGATGCGCTGCGCCCAACCGCGCAGGGCATCCTCTCCGTACTGGCCCGTGTAGTATCCCGTGGGGCCGTGGAACCGGAAGTAGGCAAAGGTGGCGGTCACCGCGAGGGGGCAGGCCATGCCCTGCCAGTCGTGGATGCACAGGGCAACGTTGTGGGCCCGGAGCAGGTCGTAGACGGCCTCCGCGAACCAGGATGCGTGTCGGAACTCGATGGTGTGCTGGAGGTCGTGCGGCAGCAGATCCAGGAACTCCGCCAGGAGCGCGGTGTCCTGGGGCAGGTCGGAGGGAAGCTGGTAGAGCACCGGCCCCAGCTTGGGGCCCAGTAGGCGCGCCCGGTCCAGGAAGACGGCCAGGGGATCAGCGCAGTCTTTCAGGCGCTTGAGATGGGTGATGAGGCGGCTCGCCTTGACCGCGTAGCGAAAGCCCGGCGGCACCCGCTCCCGCCACGCCACCACTGCGGCCGCGGAGGGGAGGCGATAGAAGGGGGCATTCACTTCGACCGTGGCGAAGTGCCGGGCGTAGAACTCCAGCCAGCGGCCCTGGGGCAGGTCGGCGGGGTAGAAGCGCCCCCGCCAGTGCTGGTAGACCCAGCCGCTGGTGCCCACCCAGGAGGAAGGAGAACGATCCATTGCCGACCCTCTGGAGCAGGAACGCCGGGGTATGGGCCAGGGCAGTCCATTGCCCGCCACGGTCGGGGAAGCGCCCTACTCGACGAACTTGTAGCCGACGTTCCGGACAGTTTCGATGAAGCGACCGCCGCTCCGCTCCAGCTTACTCCGAATGCGCCGGATATGCACGTCTATAGTGCGCAGGCCCTCGTCCGCGTCCGGCCCCCAGAGGTGCTGCCGGACCATCTCCCGCGTGACCACGCGGCCACGGTTCATGACCAGGAACCGGATAAGCTCAAACTCCCGGTGTGTCAGGTAGACCTCCTGGCCGTTCACCAGCACCTTGTGGCCGATCAGGTCCATCACCAGCCGCCCCGCCACCAGGGTGCCCTTCCGGTTCGGCTGGCTGGCCCGCCGGGCCAGGAGCGCTGCGCGGGCCGCCAGCTCCGGGGCACGCAGGGGCTCCAGCACAAAGTCGTCGGCGGCGAGCAACAGGTCCCAGGTCGCGAGGCCGGCGGCCTCTGCCAGGAGCAGCACCGGCACCTCGACGTCCGGCAGTGCGGCCCGCACCGTTTGCACCGCGCGGGCCGCCTCCTGGCTATCGGGAAAGGAGGGGGCGTCAGCGATCACGACATCGGGCTGCACGGACGCCAGCACCGCCGCGACCCGGTCCATGGACCAGAGCAAGTGTACCTCGATGCCGTGGCGTTGCAGCTCATCGAGCACCTGCTTGGCGCGCACGCGGTTCCCCACCAGGAGCACGGCCCGTTGTGGTAGGAGCGCAGGAGCAGACGGCATCGCATCGGGCGCTCCAGGTATCGTCGTCGGCGCTTGCGTCTGGGGGGGGGAGGTTGGCTCCCTCACCATTTCCTCCCTCGTCTCCACTGCCGCCCGCAGATCCCACCGACCACCGCGGACGGCGCCTGCTGCGGCGCCTTTATCCTAGAGTACCTTTGTTTCGGCAGTGCTTCCCCATTGTAACGACTGTGTTACGGCCATATGACCATTCTGTTACGCTTGCTGGGAGAGGGCGCGACCGCCTGCCGCTGGGAGGGAAGTCCACGGCGTTGCGCGCCCTGCCGGAGGTCGTAGGGCATCACCCGCCAGGGCCCCGTTGCCTGCTCCCGCTCGCGCTCCCGTACCACCCGCGGGGGCTTTCCCGGTACAATGGTGTACGGTGGCCGTAGAAGGGGCAGAGATACCGCACTGTGGGCGAGCGTGCGTTGACACGCCCCGGTGCAGCGGGGATAATACCGGCAACATCTGGCTGGGAGGCCCCGGCAGCCCGCCGACGGCGGTGAGCTTCGAGGAGGCGGACGATGGCAGTGACGCGATTGGACCTGGTAGCGCGGGCGCCGGTCGCCCGGGGGGCGCCCTTCGGTGAGGCCGGGCCGTACGAACTCCTGCGGGGAACCCTGCACTTTGCCGTTGATCCCCGCCATCCCGACCATCAGGTGGTGACGGATCTGGCCCTGGCTCCCACCGGGCCGGATGGCCTGGTACACTTCGCTTCGGATTTCCTGGTGCTCAAGCCCGTGCATCCCGCGCCTGGGGGCCGCCTCCTCTACGACGTGGTCAATCGCGGCAACAAGACCGTGCTGCGGGCCTTCAACAACGCCGGTGGGCCCGACCGGGATGGCGAACCTGACCTGGGCGACGGGTTCCTGCTGCGCCGGGGGTTTACGGTGGTGTTCTGCGGCTGGCAAGCGGACGTCCCCGCGGGAGGGATCGCCATCGCCGTCCCGGAAGCCCAGGATGAGGGCGGACGGCTGCGCGGCCAGACCTTCATCCAGTACCAGTTCAACCGGCCCGAACGGGCCGTGCTGCTGTCCGACCGCAACCACCGCCCGCTGCCCGCCGGGGACCTCGCCGACCCGACGGCCACCCTCACCGTCCGGGAGCACCCCGACGCACCGCCGCAGGTCATCCCCCGCAGCGCGTGGCAGTTCGCACGCTGGGAAGACGGCCGAGCAGTCCCCGATCCGAACTCCGTCACCCTCCCCGGCGGGTTCGAGCCCGGCAAGGTCTATGAAATCGTCTATACGACCGTGGGCGCGCCGGTCATCGGCCTGGGGTTCCTGGCCATGCGGGACTGCATCAGCTTCCTCAAGTACGGGACCGCGGCCCAGGGGAATCCCTGTGCGGAGAGCATCCAGTACGCCTACGGCTACGGGGCATCCCAGAGCGGCCGCTTCCTGCGGGAATTCCTCTACCTGGGCCTCAACCGCGACGAACTCGGACGCATGGTCCTGGATGGCGCGCTGCCGCACACCGGCAGCTCCCGCCGGGGGGAGTTCAACATCCGGTTCGGCCAGCCCTCGACCAACGTCCTGCGGGCGCCGGGCAACCTCTTCCCCTTCACCTACGCCGTCCAGACGGACCCCGTCACCGGGCAGACCGATGGACTGCTCCGATGCCTCCGTGAGCGCGGCGCAGCGCCGAAGATCGTTGCGACCAACTCCGGGACGGAATACTGGTGGACCGGAGCCTCCCTCACTCATACCGATGTGGGCGGGACGCAGGACAGCGCGCCGCCCGCGGATGTCCGCATCTACTATCTCGCCGGTACCAAGCACGGGCCGGGCGACCTGCCCCTGACCGACACGACCCCGGACAGCGCCCGCGTGCAGCACCCCCTCAACACGGTTGACTATCGCCCGCTCCTGCGCGCCGCGCTCATCAACCTCGACCGCTGGGTGCGGGAGGGGGTGGAGCCGCCCCCGAGCCGGTATCCGCGCCTGGCGGACGGCACTGCGGTGCGCCGGGAGGCGCTGGCGCCCGTCTTCCGCGCCATTCCTGGCGTCGGCTTCCCCGCCGCGCTGCCCGTGCGGTGCCGGCTGGATTTCGGTCCCGGCATGGAGCAGGGCGTGCCCCAGTTTCCTCCCCAGGAGGGCCCGGCCTACGGCACCGTGGTGGCGGCAGTGGACGCGGATGGCAACGAACTCGCGGGCGTGCGGCTGCCGGACCTGACGGTACCCCTCGCCACCCATACCGGCTGGGCATTGCGGCACCCCGATATCGGAAGCGCGGGCCACTTCTTGCCCTTGCAGGGGACTGCCATCCCGTTCCCGCGCACGGCCAACGAGCGAGCGGAGCGCGGCGACCCCCGGCCGGCTATCGATGAGCGCTACGCTTCCCGCGAGGAGTACCTGGCCCGCGTGCGGGAGGCGTGTGAGGGCCTCGCCGCCCAGGGGTATCTCCTGCGCGAGGATATCGAGCCGGTGGTGGCGCAGGCCGGGGCGCGCTACGATGCTTTCCGGGGCGCACCGTAACACGGGCAGCACAAATGAGGTAGGAAGGTAAAGAGCAGAATAGTCGGCCATGAGAGGTTTTTCTACCTTGCAGGAAAGGGTTTCCGCCGCCCTGAAGGGCGGGCCGAGTCCCTTCCAGCAATGGCCCGCCCTTCAGGGCGGCGATACCCAACTAT
>JACQUQ010000243.1 GCA_016210175.1 Chloroflexota bacterium
CCTTGAGGGGGACATCGCCGTAGCCGGGCGCGGCCTTGCGCAGCAGCCCCAACCGCTCGGCGATCCGCTCTCCGTAGCGAGCACGCAGGTACGTCTCCAGCGACTGCCCATCGGCGTAGCCCAGCCCGCAGGACCGGATGGTCCGGTCGGGGAGACCCCGTTGGTGCAGGTAGGCCAGCAGCCGGGGCTCCCGCCACAGGGCATCCCGGTAGAAGAGGGCGACCATGTTCATCACTTCCTGCTCGTCGATCGTGAGCCGGTCCCAACGCCGCGTCGGGATCGGGGGCCGCTGCGGCACGCGCGCCTGCACGGGCGGCGGGGCCGCCCCCAAGCGGGAACAGGCCTCAGCGAAGCGGACGCCATCCCGCCGCATGACGTAGGTGATGACGTCGCCGTGTGCGCCACACCCGAAGCAGTGGAAGTGCTGGTCGCGCTCATCCACCATCAGGCTGGGGGAGCCGTCCGGGTGGAACGGACAACGGCCGATCAGCCTGCCCTCCGCCGTCCGGCGCAGCCGCACGCCCGCCTCCACCAGCAGCGCCGCCAGCGGATAGGTCCGCTTGAGGGCATCGAGTTCGGCACGATCGAAAGTCGATCTGGTCGTCGCTGTGGTCATATGCTCGCTCCTTCTTCAGGGTCGGGAAGCGCCAACCGTCCCTGGCGCGGGTCAACCATTTCGTCATCGTCGCCGTCGTCGGACTCGGAGGTCTCTTCTTGCCACTGCTGGGTCCGCACCCGTGCCTCAAGCTCGCGGGGAGCAGTCGTCGCCAGGCGGTGTTCGACCGGGCTGGCTTCGACCTGAAGCCGCAGCCGGTTGCCCCGTGCGAAGAACAGGCCCTCGCCCTTGCCGGCCCCGAGCAGCACCTGCCGCTCCTCCGGAGAGAGACTGAAGGCCGCCGTCACCGGCCCGATGGTGGCCCCGTCCTGCTTCAGGAGCAGCTTCATCGCGGCGTTGCCCAGCACCGTCCGGCCATGCTCCGATCCCAGGAAGTCGGCGACGTCCTGGGTGATCGTCACCAGCCCCAGGTAATACTTGCGGGCGCGCCGGGCCATCCCCGCCAGAAAGGCGCCGCCTTCGGGGTATTGCAACAGGCTCCATGCCTCGTCAATGATGAGCAGCCGGGGCCGGCGGGAGCGGCGCACCTGGCGCCAGACGAAGCTGGTGATCAGGTGGATGCCCAGCGGCCGCAGCTCCGGCTCCAGCCCCTGCAGGTTGAACACCACGCAGCGGCGGTCGAGGGAGACATTGGTCGGGCCGGAAAACAACCCGGCGAGCGAACCGTCCACGTACCGCCGCAGCCGGGCGGCCAGGCCAAGCGCCACATCCCCGGGGATAGCGTCGAGCATGTGCAGCAGGTCGGCGAGCAGCGGGACCGGACGGGTGTGGGTGGCCGGGTCCCGCGTGATGCCGGCCGCGGCATACGTCTGGTAGAGCGCCTGGTCGAGCAGCGCCCGCTCGAAGGAAGTGAGGGGGCGCCCCGGCTCGCCCAGCAAGACCTCGAAGAGGCCCAGGAGCGCCGCCACCTGCTCCGCCAGCGGGTCCCGATCGCGCTCGTCCCGGTCCCCGCCGTCTCTGGCCTTGGGCAGGTCGAAGGGATTGAGGCGCTGGGGTGAGGTGCTGGCCAAACGGACCTGCTGGCCGTCGACTGCCGCACAGAGCGTGCGGTATTCGTCCTCCGGGTCAAGCACCAGGCAGTCCACCCCGGCGAGCAGGCTGCGCAGCGCCAGCAGCTTGGTAAAGTAGCTCTTGCCCGCCCCTGAGGTGGCAAAGACCGCGTTGTTGGCGTTCTCCAGGCGCTCGTCGAAGGGATCGACGATCACCGGGGCCTGCGAACCGGCGGCAATGCCGTACAGCAGGCCCCGCTCCATCGAGAGCGTGCTGGAGGTGAACGGAAAGAGGGTCGCCAGCGAGCTGGTGTCCAGATTGCGGTAGACCAGGAGCTCGTCCTGCCCCTGGGGGAGACAGGAGCGGAACCCGCTGTCCTGTTCCAGGACGGCCACCCGGGAGTGGGCCATGAGGGCCGCCAGGGTGGCCTCGACCCGATGGGTCAGCTCCTCCAGGGCCGCCGGTGTGGTGGCCCGCAGCAGCAAATAGAAGCTGACCGAGAAGACGTGCTCGACGCCCTTTTGCAGCGCATCCTGGAGCCGCTCCACGTCGTCCAGGGCGGTCTCCCGTTCCGGGTCGGCCAGACGGCCGCTCCGGGCATTGAAGAGACGGGAGGAGTGGAACTGGACCAGCTTGTGCGCCAGCGCGCTCAGCATCTCCCCGGTCTCGAGCGGGTTGATGTGGAAACTGAGGTCCAAGGGCGTGCCGAAGGCGAGCAACGGCGCGAGCCAACCCGCAGCAACGCTGCGGGGGTAGCCGGTGACCGCCAGCGTGCGAGCATACTGTCCGTCCAAGCGCAGGTGGTCGCGGGCGACCTCGACGGCCGCCGGAGCGATCAGGTCGGCGACACTGCGGGTCCCGAGCGCGAACCGCCGCTGGCCGGCGGTCAGCGTTCGCCCTTCGGTCGTCGTGTCGGTACGTTTGCGGATCGTCAAGAACGGCATAGAGACTTCCTTTCTGACGGGGGAGCTGCTGAGGAAACACGTTCAGCGTTTCCCAATCCGGCACGGCATTCACCGCCGGAACAGCGCCTGCGTGAGCTAATCAGGATTTGCCCCTGGCGGCAGACCTGGCGGCGCCGACCACGAGCGCGGTATAGTCGGCCAAATCCCGGCGCAGCCGCTGCGTGCGGGCGAGGTCGGGGCACCAACAGGCGTAGCTCAGCTCGGCCAGCTCGGTGTCATGCAGACGGCGCACCTCCAGGCCACAGCGGCCCAGCTCCCGGACAATTTCATCGCAACGGAGCGCCAATTGCTGCCGGGCGACCGCCGCATCTCGCTCACGGTCCTGCCGACGACGGAAGGGCCACCAGGACCGCCACCCCAGCCGGGCCTCCTCCCCCGTCGGCACGACGATGTAGCAGTGGCGCTCCAAGAGCGTACGCTGGCGTTGGAGCCGCCGGACAAAGGCGGCGTGGTCCTGTGCCAGCGCTGCCAGCGCGACGCTGGCGCGTGCGGCCCGCCGCTCCAGGCGGGTGAGATACGGTCCCAGGTCAGCCGGGATGATCCGCACCAGGACTTGCATCGGGAAGGTCAGGCTGTTGAGGAAGGCGGCATAGCCGGCGAGTACCGCTTCCTGGTCTGCGCTGCTCTGTTGGTCGAATGGGATGCCCTCCACCTCCAACACCGCCCGGTGCAGCCCGCCCTCGAGCTGGATGACGTCGTCTTCGATGCGTTCCAGCCGCAGGTAGGTGGACTGGACCCCAGCGTGGCGGCTCATCGTTCCTCCTCCGGTGATTCCTGCCAGGCCACCTGGGGCGCGAGCTCCACCCAGCTTGCCTGGCGTGTGCGCCACTCCTCCGGGTTGGCCGCACGGCGTCGCCAGACGCTCGCCTTGGGAAGGGCCGCGTAGTGCAGGGCCACGAAGGCCCACTCTTCGAGCCCCCGGCCACCGGGCCGCACGAGCGCCATGGTGGCGGCGGCCGCCAGACACCCCAGCGCCAGGCCCAGCCGCAGCGCCTCTGGCAGGTCCGGCCACTGGGTCCAGAGGCTGTAGCCGCCGGAAAAGCCGCCGGCCAGCGTCAACGCCTGGCGCACCGACAGGCCCCAGAAGAGCTCGTCCTCGACTTGCAGATGGGTCGGAATCTCATGACGGGTCGTCACGTTGTGTTCCTCTCTGGTCATGGGCCTAGCCTCCGGCGCCGAGCGCGGTCTGGATCATGCCTGCCACCACGCGGGCGGAGAGCACCAGCGCCAGACCGGCGACGGCGTGGAACATGGCAGACTTGCCCTGCTCCGCCTGACGGGGGCTGCCGGCCGCGCTCATGTAGATGAAGGCGCCCCACATTAAAAAGAAGCCTGCGACGCTGACCGCCACGGTCAGTCCCAGATTGAGCAGGTTGGTGAAGAGGGTGTTGATCGCTTCCATCGTCGTGCACTCCTTTGGTCCAGGATGAAGTGAGCGAGCGCCATCACGGCACCGAGGGTCCGGTAGTCCGGCGGCTGCGGTGGCGGCCGTACGGTGGCTCTGTGGCCGGAGAGGAACATCACTTACCTCCCTCCGGTGATGCGGCCAGCTCCGGCGTAGTGCTCGCCCCAGTAGCCGCTGAAGGCCGGCGCCTCGCCGACCACGTCTCTTTCTCGGGGTGCCGCGATCATCCGGCCGTTGCCGAGATAGATGCCCACATGGGTGATGGGCTCAAGGGACGGGTACGTCCGGGCATAGAAGGTCAGATCGCCAGGCCTCAGCTCATCGGGGGTCAGCCGGAGCGTGGCGTCGAACTGCTGTTGCGCAGTGCGGGGTAGGTCCACGCCCACCTGGCGGTACACCCACTGGACCAGTCCTGAACAGTCGAAGCCGGGAGTGGGGCTGGCGCCGCCCCAGAGATAGGGAATGCCGGTCTGGGCACGGGCCAGGTCCAGCACCTGCGCGTCCCGACTGCCCGGCGCCAGATAGCCGTAGCGCGTGGCAATCGTCAGCACCTGGTCCGCTACACCCACACCCAAGCCGTACTGGCGGGCCAGCTCCCGCACCGCATGACGCGGATCCTGCCGGCCGCCGAGGTCACACAGGTCGCGGGCGACGCGCACGAGGGCGTCCGGCTCCGCCATTCCCGTGCTGGTGTCGCCGGCCATAGTGATTGCGGCCAGCACCTGCCAGGGCAGTCCGCACCCGGACGCGGCCGCCTCGAAGACCGCTTGTTGCTCCGGAGGGATGACCGCAGCACTGGCGCGACTGACGCCGCTCCCGGATGCCCCCACGCCCAGCAGCGCAGCGAGGCTGGCCAGGGCAAAGGCCTGGGCCATCGCGACGGCCAACACCAGACCGGCCACGACTTTCACGGCGTCGCGCAGCAACCCCGAGAAGAAGAGGGAAACGAAGAGGCGCGCCATCATGCGCCCCCGTTCCGGCCGGTGGTCGCACCGCCACCGCCACTGCCGCGCCCGCCCTCGAGGGCGCTGGCGCCGCGGCGGTAGACGTAATAGCGGACGAAGCCCAGCCCGTCTCCCAGATGGCCGCGCATGAGATCGGGAATCTTCAGCGTCAGCACGAGCACCGCGACGCCCAGGAAGACGGCCAGCAGCGCCGCATCGGGGACCATCGGCGTGAGTTCGGTCAGGAGGGAGGCGCCCAGTTTCAGGGCGAGCACCTGGACGAACTGGGTGAACACCGTGCTGAGGAAGAGGCTCGACCACAGGCGCGCCCAGCCTCCCGTCTCCGGCAGCACCCAGCACAGCAGGGCCAGCGGCGACACCACCAACAGGACATTCACCAATGCCAGCCGCATCAGCATCTGGAGCAGGAGCAGCAGGCTGACCACGAGGTAGATCAGGGCGGCGAGGACATCGACCAGCAATTGTGTAGCGGCCCCGGCGTGTTCCCAGGCCGGCAGCGTCGCCTGCCCAATGGCCTGGCACAAGGCGTTGTTGGCGTCGATGGCAAATTGAGCCCAGGCCAGACTGGTGTTCGCGAGCAGCGCGCCCAGCGCCAGGCGAGGAAAGAGCTCCATCGCCTCGTGGTAGGGCGAGCCAAGCTGGGGGCGAATAATAAGATGGAAGCCGCCCCAGAGAGCTAGTAAGGCGAGAGCGGCATTGGCGATGGCCCGGACCGTACCCCACAGCGCCTGGACGGTCGGATTCGCATAGGATCCGGCGGCGGGTGTCTGCGTAATGAAGTTGAGGGAACTGCCCATGACGCCGCTGATCACTCCATGCAGCGCGGTCGTCATCGCCTGCAAAATTGCCGTGAGGGCCTTCTCGAAGACCTCGCCAACCCACTGCCGCGGGTCGGGCAAGAAACTCAGTACCCCGCCGCTCGTGCTCGTGGCGCCGCTGGGAGTGGTGCCCTCAGGTGTCGGACCATCGCCGGGCGTGGGAACCGCCGCGGGCGTAGCTGCGGTCGGCGGGTCGTCAGCGTAGGCCGCAGCTGCGGTGGTCGGTCCCAGTCCCAGGACGAGGACGAGGAGCAGCACAGCCAGCAAGGTCCGGACCTCGGCGCAACGGTCGAACAGGGAGGTGGTCACCCGTTTCATTGGCCGGCCTCCTCCCCCTCGGTGCGGAAGCGCACCAGCCAGTACTCCAGTTGGCTGGCCGCCGGATCGAGGCTCAGACTGAGGCCATCCGCGCGGCGTACGGCAACGAAAGCTTGGGCGTGCGTCACGTCCCAGCGCACCGCCGCCACGGTCCCGGACGGCAGGGAGAGGGTGGTCAGGTCGTGCGTCTGCCCGGAGGGCGTGATCGCCCGCAGCGTCAGCGGGCCGCTGCTCTTGGGTCGGGCCAGTGCGAGCATCGTCCCGTCGCCGCGCCAAATCGGGAATGGGCCCTGAGCGCCGCGCAGCAGCCGGCCTACCTCAGAATCCGCCGGGCTGGCGACGTACAGCGCGGGAGGCGACTTTGCGCCCAGGGGCCAGAGGCCCTGGCTGGAGCGGCCCTGGGACGGAGCGGCGTAGAGTAGCTGACGACCATCGGGAGACCAGGCCACCGGGGTGAAGGGAAATGGGCTGGGGGCGTCTGCGCCGAGGTCGGCCAGATAGCGAAATGTACCATCCTCGACGCCTACCACGCACAGCGCGGTACGCTGGCCCGTTCGGACCTGGAAGGCGGCCCACCGGCCGTCGGGACTCCACGCCAGGCTGGCCGGCACGACGTCGCCGGGGAGACGCAGGAACTCACGGAGGCCGCGCTCGGTGGCCTGGGAATCCAGCACCAGGAAGCGTGCCCGCAAGCTGCCGTCGGGCTGTTGCAGGCGGCTCATAGTGAGGAGGTGGTGTCCGTCGGGTGCCCAACGCAGGTCCACCAGCCGCTCGCTGACGGCGCCGGCGTCGAGCGCGAGGAGACGTTGGCCGCCCGCGTCGTCCTGACCCGTCACCCAGAGCTCGTCCAGGCGGAGGCCCAGACCGAACGTGCTGGTCCTGGCGCTGGTCCCTTGGGCGAGATAGGCGGTCCGCCGACCGTCCGGTGAGACCACCAACGGGCCGCGCGTCAGGGGCGGGCCGGTGCGACGCAACGTGCCTTCCCTGTCGCGCAACCACAACTGCTGCTCGTCGCCGGGCCGCAGCGCCACGGTGAGGGCCAGCGTGCCATCGTTGAGGAAGCTGGCATCGGTAACGGAGGCACCGGGGAAGACGGGTTGGATCCGTTGGACCTGCGGAGTGCGGAGCCAGAGCTCCTCGTCCACCGATGCGGTCTGGTTGCCCCGAAGCGCGATTGCATGAGGAACACCAACGTACCCGTCCCGTGCGAGGCTGATCTGATAGTCTCCCGGAGGCAGGGCCAAATCGGCCGGGGTATGACCGGCCGGCCGCCCATCGATCAGGATGGCAGCGCCGGCGGGCGCGCTGCTGACTTCAAGAACAGGCTTCAGACTGCCGGGCAACGGCTCCACGCGGAGAGAAAGGATGACAGTTGCGCCGAGGATGCCGAGACCTGCGCCTATGGCCCAGGCCCACCAGGTTCGGCCGGCACCGGAAAGCTCCGCGACCGTCGGCGGGGTGATGGCGATGGAATACGGAAAGCGCACCGGAGACCTCCTTACGGCCGGCAGGAAGAGCAGACTTCTGCTGCCCTCCTGTCCAGCGTAGAGGAGGCCGACTACATGGGGACTTCGTGGGAGCTACTTGGGGACTACATGGCGGCTACTTTTCGGCTACACGGAGAGTCAACCCTCGCTCCAACTACATGGGAGCTACTTGGCGACTACTCGGGAGGTATGCTTGAAAGATCGGGGACTTTGGTGCATGAGTGCGCTTGGTCTGGTGTGGATCCACCGTGGTGGCAACCGGAGAGGATCCTTGCTCCGAAGTTGTGTGTAGGCCAATCATTCGCTGACGGCTTCTGGCATCGTCGCCCACCTCCTGCCGATCCTGAAAGCCCGGAACTTGCCCGTCTTAGCGCGGAGTTTGAACTGGGAGTGACTGAGACCAAACCGAGCAGGCACCTCTGTGAGGGACCTGTACTGGAGATGGGGCGGCCTGCTTCCAAAGGCTCTTCCGGCTGTCCGGTTGGCCCATTATGCTGAAGACGCTGCTCCTGGGCGGACCTCGGGCATGGGAGCACCTCGACGACTCGCCGTTGAGCATATCCGCATTGCGAGACGGCTTACTTTCGGCCGCGATTGTGCCGCGATAGTCAGATTCTGGTGCGTTCGGGCGGCCCCCTTTTGGCTTGGGTAGCTCCGGCGGAGGGAGGGATGCAATCACGGTTCACAGTACATCGAAAAGCAGAGGCTCGGACATACCGCCACTTGAGGCCACGTGTCGGACGAACATTGATTCATTGATCTTGAATTCGGGCTACGGCTGGTCTACCGGTCGCATTCGCACCACGGCAGCCGCTGACATTTCCGCCGTCTGCACGAGCGCCCGGCCCACTCCCAGTCCTTCGAGCACCGACGAGAAATTCCCGACGGAGCGGCCCTGGAAGAAACCAGCAATCTTGCGGGACTCCGTATGGTTTGCCCGGAAAGCGATCTTGGTGCCAACGTTGTTCAGCACGTCCGGATGGAAATCGGCGAGCCCCTGGCTCGCAACGACCACCGCTACGCCGAACTTCCGCCCTTCTTTCATGATGTTTGGGAGAGTCACGTCGCGGGCGAGCCGGTGCGCTTCATCGAGAACGACCACCAGGCGCAGACGGTCGGCCATGCCCCACCCGAACATATCAGTGTAAATCTTGCGTAGCAGGAACGCGCCTGTGGCGAGTTGCAAGTTCGCGGACGACAGGTTGTGCAGATCAACCACTAGGCCGCGCTGGATACTATCCAGCACGTTGTTGCGGCTTCCTACGGGCGGGCGAAAGAGATCCATCTCTAGCAAAGGCCGACAGCGGGCCAACACATTCTGGACGTGGCGTTGCTGCTCCGCGCGCTCCAGGCGGTGCAAAACGTCTTGGAGCGTTGGGTACTCTGTCGGTTCGTCTCCTTCGCTAGTCCCCCCAAAGCCGAATGCCCGATAGGCATCCCGGATGCACTGGAACAACACATCCCGCTGGATGTCCCCGAGGCGGCATACATAGTCGAAGATCTCCGCCACCGCCAGCGCGGTGGCATCCCAACTTGCGGCGCGCAGGCTCGTGCTGCACTCGAATGGCGAGAACGGCAATCCTTCTGCCGCGTCCAAGACAACTGGCTCTGCCGTGCGCCGGTACGGGCTGTCCACGGCACCCAGTTGACCGTGAAAATCGAACGAAAGGGCCGGGACGCCCTGCCGGGCGAGTTCGGACAAGAGACGCAGCACAGTCCAGGACTTTCCCTGCCCGGGTATACCCGTAATAAAGAGGTGGGGACTGCCCTGGACGCTAGGGCGCCACACAACCTCTTTGCCGCTACTCTCGCCCAGCGTCACCTCGATCATGGCTTTGGGTTGCACGACGGGCGGGGGCTCTGTCGGAGACAGAGCCTGTTCAGCACCACCGGTTCCCGTCGGTGGGCGGGATGACAGGAGGACGGCAGCAGATGCTGCGGGTGGGTTATTACCATCGCCTGATTCGCGGACCCCAGACGCGGGCACTGCCGCCACTGCCTGGGTATACCCGTCCGCGGATGTCGGCGCTTCCATTTCGACTATGGGCGCGGTTACTCCCTGGACTACTGACGGTGGCAGGAGACTGGTTACGGTCCTTTCGAAGTCTCGTGCCGTCAGCACCCGGATGGTGCAATTACCGACCTGATACTCCGGGCGTCCGGGGTCGTTGAGGCTGACGATGTAGCCCTCGTATGAGGGACGGAAAGCAATACCAGATCGCTCGAACTGGGCGAGATACCGCAGAGCATTCTCTACAGCCTGCTCATCCATTAGGCCATACCGCCGGGCCCGCTCGCAGTAGAAGCGCAGGACGTTGGCAAGGTAGGCCCGCTGGAGTGGGCCATCCACCCGCTTGTTGTTAAAGAATCGATCCTCAATAGCGTTTCCACTGGCGAGCATCTGCTCTGCCATTTCGCTGGACAGATCTCCGACGTCACCCAACGTTGTCCGCCACTTGACCTCAACAAACGTGGCATCGACGATATTACGCCTAAAGCCCACGAGCAACAGGTCGCAACGGCGCTCCCCCTCAGAAATGGGGCCTGTGCCGCCTGGCCAGAACAGCTCCCGGTGAGCGTCAATCGGCACTAAGATTACCTGGGAGAGGCGCTTGCCCGCCTGAAGCCATGCCGTAACTGCTCCTAGACTCACCGCAGCTGCGGCGCTAGTTTGATGCCCCATGGCCTGCAGCGCCAGCCGGCCCGATACAGTCTTGAGGTATTGGAGGAGTTGGCCCACGCTGCGGTCCACGGTTGCGAAGCCGAGTTCTCCCATAGCACGGCGCAGCACCGCGAGGACTTCCTCGCGCCAGACCGTGGTGACTACCATGCGGTGTCCAAGCCCCTCGATGAACTCCGGAGAGTAATCAATGAGGTACTTCCGAGACGCCTCTTCCAGTGGTCCGATGTTCGGCGAATCAAAGTACTCGATCCCGAAGAACCGGTCCATGGTAATGACCCAATCCGTGAGCTGGTGCAAGGTCTCAAGGAACGCTGCCTGCTCACGGTCAAGCCGGACGGCCAACGCAGGTACGATCGACCCCTGGCTCTTCGGGTCAACTAGACGTCCGCACGCGCGCAGCATCGCTGTCTGCGTGTCGATGAGGGTATCGCCAAAGCGCGGTCCTGCGGGGTGCTTGTCGACGGTTCCCGTGGGAACGATTCGGTAGGTCCAGCGTACCGCGCTGTCATCGGTTGCACTGGCGCTGATAAAACGCGCGACGAGGCCATAGAGCGACAAACTACCAAGCATAGAGTCCGGCGTTTCCTCTACTACCGCTTGCACGCTCGGCCGACTGAGATCGGCAGCCACCGCCACATGTGCAGTTCGCGGTGCCTCTGCCGTCAAACTTTCGATTGGTCGCACGGTCGTAGCCAACGCTGGTTGGAGAAAGTCGGTCGGGCGTCGCGGGCGAAAGTCGAACTGCCGGCCGCGCCAGCGGTCCAAGCCGCTCAGCTTGGTGGCCTGCTCGTTGACGACGTATGCAGTTACGTCGAGAGCGGGCAGGGTCGCTGGCTCGGCGTCATCCTCTTCACCGACCATTGTCCGTGGCAGCAGACCGTCCAGCGCACGGGCAAGAAACTCGCCGTGATCCGGGTTGATGAGTGCGAGCTGCAGGGGATCCGCATACCGGTGCAGGGCTCGAAACTCCCGCAAATGCCGAGCCAACTGCACCGGCAGACGGTCGTCGTCGGCGTTTGCCTGGTCGCCAAACCCGAGCATGGTGGCCAGATCAAGAAAACGTCGCCGCGGGTCAGCCGTGGATGGAGGCAAAGCTACGCCATGGTAAAAGCCTAGGTTCTGGAAGAACACGTAGAGCGACCCGTCGCCCCCGGGGATGAACGCTGGCATATTCGCCGGGGCGACCTCTCGGATAAGGCGAATGTCGATCAGGTTGCGCCGCTGGGGGCGCTCCCCCTTCAGCAGCGCTTCCTCCCAGAGCCGAAGGAGGGATGCGTGCGCACAGAACCACGCAACCCGCAAGGGGTGCGTGGGCAGCACCACCACCGCGCTCTCAAGTCCCTGGTTGCCTCGACAACGGATCTGTAGCGTATCGACCGTGAGCGCGTCGCGCAGTGCCTCGCCACCTGTTTCTTCCATCTGCGCCAGAAGGTCGCGGTAAGCCTGACTGTACCGGAGCGCCGCACTGGTTAAGTCGGTCGTCCAATCAGCCGATTCCAATGTGCCGCGTTCGCCACTGCGCCGCAGCCGTTCGAAAAAATTCGAGCGTGCTCGCCAAAACTCTACCCAATCGCCAGCCTCTGGCTGCACGGGATCGCTGACGATTTCACTTTCCTGTGCAAGCCGGACCTCATCAAGATCCAGCCTGTAGCGGCCGCCGCTTGCCGGCTCATTCAGCGTCTTCCGCTCTACCCAGAGCAGCACGGTGCTTGCTGCAACGCTTAGTAGCGTCCGCTCGTTGGCGCGTACCGTGAAATACGTTAACGTTTCACGCCCGGAAACCCAGTTGGGCTGGGCAAGTGTTATGGTATCGAGCTTGCTATCGAAGGTGGCGGCGAGCCTTCCCTCCGCCAGGGACAGCACGGTGTTGCGGCGCGGCCCAGGACTCTTCACCGTGACCGGCTGATTAGTGAGATAAAACTCGTCACTCGTCGCCGTGATCGGGTTGCCGTTCTTATCCAGAATCTCGCCATCGTCCTCGTCCAGCGCGACCAGGCGGACGCACATCCGCTCTTCCGGTGTCTCATCAAGCTCAAGTTCGAGCTTCAAACGGGCGGTCTTATTGGATCCTCTCACCTTGCGGCTGGTGAGCTCACCAACCTCAGCGTCGTCCGTTTCGTCATCCTGGCTCCCAGCGGGAACCAAGGCGACGCGCCACGTATGGACGTTACTGGGCCGCGCTGGCTCGGTTTCCCAACTCACGCTGATCCACTGGCCCGGGCCATACGCCGCTTGGAGCGCACCCCCCGGCCCATGCGGCTGCTCGAGGTGAGGGCGATATGTGTTGAAAAGCGCCCCATGCGGATCCATGAAGGATTTTACGTGGATTGATTCGAGATCGCTGTAAACCGTATCCGGGAAGACCCAGGCGTCAATTGTCGGGCCTTCGCCCGCAGCGAGCGCCCGAGCCCAACCGCGGACGTCGCTAAATAGGCGCGGAGCGAAGAAACGTTCGAGCTCCAGCGCAGTCGAGGTGTGAACCTTCAAACTCGCGATGCGGTCACGGGCCGAGGCGACCACCTTCTGCGGCTGAACCAGAAGTCGAACAGCTCTTCGGTTCCCCAAGAGGTTATGATCGAAGTCCTCACGGGCATCTGGAATCAGCCCAACTTGCCACAACTCCAGACCGACACGCTGCTCTTCGCCCGCTTCCTCCCGTTGCCAGGCCGCAATACAGAAGTCCAACATTTCATCGTCGCTGGCCCAGTCCCATCGGCGGAGCGCTGCTTGGACCCGCCGCACCTGCTCGCGGAGGGGCCCACCGAGATGGGGGAGGATCCGATCAATCGCACGCCGATGGAGTTCGCGGCCATCAAGAGGGGCAAAGGAATTGTCCAGTGAACTGAGCGTACCGCCAGGGCAATCGCATTATGAAAAGGGCTGGCGGAGAGGAAGAAGACGGAGCATACTGGGCGGGTCAGGAGGAAGGGAGAGGGAGGAGGCCCGCCATGCCCGACCAGCCGTCGTGCCGTA
>JACQUQ010000246.1 GCA_016210175.1 Chloroflexota bacterium
GGTAGGGGCGCATGGCCATGCGCCCCTACCACCGCCCGATTCCCTATGACCTTCCCTGATCGTGCATGAGGCACCCTGCCATCGATAACCGACCTAACGGAAGGAGCGCGGGATGATCGCATGCCGAGCATACAACAACGTGGGGGGATCAGGAAAGTAGCAACCCCGGCAACGGGGCGAGAGCGTTGCCCTTTCGGGTCACGCGAAGGGGTCCCAGCCCAGCGCGGCCGCGGCCCGGATGGCGGCCTGCGCTGCGCAGGCGATGCCGTGCTCGACACACCCCTCCGGCAGGCGGATCAAGTGCTGTTTGGTCGGGACCGACGTGGTCCAGGGACGATGCTCCACGATGAGCAGGTTGGGCAGCGGCCGGTTGAGGAAGGTGTAGCGGGAGCGGGGCGGGTACAGGATCCAGCTCTCGTGCCGCTGGTGGTCGAAGAAGACCAGTTCGTTGTCGTTCATGCGCGCCGGACGCAGCCGGAGCGCCACGGCAGCAAGATCGTCCGACACCAGCCCCCTCCCGGTAGTACACAGGGCAGCTGCGTTCTCGCCGTCAGGAATTGGTCCCCGCTCGTCCTGAGCCTGGTCGAAGGACGAGCGGGGTCCCTCCCTCCTCCCAGGACACGACGCCCTGTGGTGGCACGTCGGGTCTTTCCTCATGGACGCCTCGCCCCAGCCGTCCCCCGATCCCGCGAGGGCACGCTGTGGCCCGCGCTGCTCAGGCCCCGAAGGTCCGGGCGTGCTCCCGCTGGGCCTCCCGCAGCAGGTCGGGATCGGTCAGCAGATCAATCGCCATCCACGCCAGCAGCTTGGCGCCGGCGACCACCGCCCGGTCGCCGCTGGGCGAGCCTGCCGCGGTCCGCATCTCCACGGAGTGGCCGGGCGTGCCGGGGTCGGCGATACGCAGGTGCGGGTGGCAGGCGGGGAGCACGTGGCTCACATTGCCCATGTCGGTGGAGCCGGGGCTGCGGTTGGGGTCTTCGGGGTCTTGCTCCAGGCCCAGGGCCATCATGTTGGCCGCGGCCAGCCGGTCCAGGGTGTGATTGGGCACCATGTCGTGGTAGGGCTGCACCACCTCCCGGTACTGGAAGCGGCTGCCGCTGGCCCGCGCTGCCCCCTCGGCGCATCCGATGACCTTGCCCACGGCCTCTTCCAGATAGGCCGCATCCGACGCCCGCACCCGGAAGCGACACGCAGCGTAGTCGGGGACGATGTTGGGGCTGGCCCCGCCGTGGGTAATGATACCGTGGATGCGCACGTCACTGCGCACGTGCTGGCGCAGGGCATTGATGCCGTTGAAAGTCTGGATGACCCCATCCAGGGCGTTGATGCCCAGGTGCGGCGACCCGGCAGCGTGGGCGGCCTTGCCGAAGAACTCGAACTCGAAGGAGCGCGCCGCCAGCGAGTGGCCCAGGGCCGCCGAGTTCCGGGTGCCGGGGTGGACCATGATGGCCGCGTCCACGCCCTGGAAGGCGCCCGCATCGAGCAAGTGGACCTTGCCTCCCGCGTTTTCCACCGCCGACTCCTCGGCCGGGGTCCCCAGGACGAGGTAGGAGCCGGGAAGGTCCGCCTCCACGGCCGACAGGCCCAGGGCCGCGCCCACCGCCGCCGAGCAGATGATGTTATGGCCGCAGCCGTGGCCCACGCCCGGCAAGGCGTCGTACTCCGCCAGGATGGCCACCACCGGACTGCGCAGCGCCCCGCGGTCGGCGCGGAACGCCGTGGGCAGCCCGGCGATCCCCCGCTCCACCTGGAAGCCGTGCTGGGCCAGCGTCTCACACAGCAGCGCAGACGACTTGACCTCTTGCAGCCCGATCTCAGCCCAATTCCACACCTGATGGGAGACCTCCAGGAGGGAGGGCATCAGGCTTTCGACGTGCGCGGCGGCGCGCGCTTTCAGTTCCTCGGCGGTCGGCACAGCATGCTCCTTCACGGTTTCCTTGGTGACAGCGGACGAGCGTCCAGCTCCGGCGGCGATGGTCTTGTCCTGGGGGCACCGGGAAGCGTAAGGTAAGGACCAGAGCACCGTTGCCACGATTGTACGGCGGGCTGCGGTGCAGCGCAAGATGGGAGACAGCCGTGACCCGCAGTCACCATCCCCTGGTCAAGGGCGCCGCCTACGGTGTGCTGGCGCTGCTCATGGTGGCGCTGGGCGTCTGGCCGCCGGCCGTGGCGCTCGTCATCGGCAGCGCGGCTTTCACGACCGACGGGCTGCTCACCAGCCTGGTCCTGGGCTGGCGCGCCGACCTGGCGGCGTCCCGCTGGGTGGGGTTCCTGATATCGCTCGGCAGCCTCCTGGCGGGCAAGAGCCTGGCCGTGTTCCTGGGGCTGGCAGCATGACGTTCGCTCGTCTGAATTGACAAGCCCGTGTGCGCTCAGGATAATAGGGCCGAATACGCGGTCTACCGGCGGGCGGCAAGGTGCCCAGGCCGCTCAGGACGGTGGATGAGGTGGGTGGTGGAGAGAAAGGAGCATAGCGTGTACGCAGGTCCTTCGACTTCCCGATCGCGGGGCTTGGGTCAGGCGTCATGGGGCATACTGCTCGTAACCGTTCTGCTCGTGGCCGTTGCAGCGGCCTGCGCCCAACCGGTCGCTCCACCGGGGGGCGGGGGCGCTCCGGCCGACCAGCTCACGGATGAATGGGGCGTCATCACCATCCCGGCCAACGGGGCCATCAAAGTGGGCTTTGCGGCGGCGCTCTCCGGCCCCTATGCCAAGCTGGGCAAGGACATTGAGAACGCCGTGAAGCTGGCCGTCGAGGAGAAGGGCACGATTCAGGGCATCAAGGTCCAGGTCGTCTCGGAGGACGACCAATGCGAGGGTGCGCCGTCGGCGAACGTGGCCCGCAAGTTCGTGGCCGATGACCAGATGGTGGGCGCCGTCGCCCATATGTGCTCCGGCGGTACGCTGGCGGCCATGGACATTTATCAAGAGAAGAAGATGGCGATGATCAGCCCGTCCTCGACGGCCATTGATGTGACCAAGAAGGGGCTGCCCATCGTCTTCCGCACGGCCTGGAACGACCTCATCCAGGGCAAGGCCGCAGCC
This sequence comes from Chloroflexota bacterium, assembly GCA_016210175.1. GTDB lineage: Bacteria > Chloroflexota > Dehalococcoidia > SHYD01 > JACQUQ01 > JACQUQ01. The sequence goes on from JACQUQ010000246.1 coordinate 3,046, forward strand.
GACTTCGCCCGGCAAAAGCTGAACGTCAAGAAGGTGGCCATTATCCACGACAAAAGCTCCTACGGCCAGGGGCTGGCCGAGGAGTTCCAGCGCAATGTGAAGACCGGCGGGGTGGAAGTGGTCGCCCTGGAAGGCGTCAGCCGCGGCGAGAAGGATTTCAATGCGGTGCTCACCAAGATCAAGCCCAACGCGCCCGACCTGGTCTACTTCGGCGGCATGGCGGCCGAGGGGAGCCAGCTGGTACGGCAGATGAAAGCGCAGGGGATCGAGGCCGCGTTCCTGAGCGACGACGGGCTGTTCGACAAGAAGGACTACATCGAGGCCGCCGGCGGCGCGGCCGATGGCACCTACGTCACCTATGCCAAGCTCCCCGAGGGGGCACAGTTCACCGCCTGGAAGGACAAGTTCAAGCAGAAGTTCGGCAGCGAGATCGGCACCTTCTCTCCCCAGGGGTACGACGCCGTCAACATCCTGCTGAATGCCGTCGAGAAGGTCGCCAAGAAGCAGGCCGACGGCAGCCTGAAGATCGGCCGCCGTGCCCTGGTCGAGGCGATCCGTGCGACGAAATGGGAGGGCGTGACGGGCGCCGTCTCCTTTGACGCCAATGGGGATCGCAGCGGCTCTATCGTGGTCGTCAATGTCGTGAAGGGCAGCGAATTCCAGGAAGTGAAGTAACACGTCGCCGGTGGCCCTCCCCCAACGCAGGGAGGGCCACTGTGCTTTGTGGCTGAGCGAGGGGAGCCTGTGCTACGCTGGGACATCTGGGCCGAGCAACTGGTCAATGGCCTGACCATTGGGGGTACCTATGCCCTCATCGCCCTGGGCTACACCATGGTGTACGGCGTGCTCCAGATGATCAACTTTGCCCACGGCGAGATCTTCATGGTCGGGGCCTTCGCCGGGTATGTGGCCCTGATCGCCCTGACCGAGGTCGGCCTGGCCCAGAGCAACCTGGCGCTGGCCCTGGTCCTGACCTTCGCGGCGGGCATGGCGGCCTCGGCGCTGCTGGGCGTGCTGGTGGAACTGATCGCCTACCGGCCCTTGCGTCGAGCGCCGCGCCTGGCGCCCCTCATCAGCGCCATCGGCACCTCGATCTTCCTCCAGAACCTCGTCCTGCTCATTACCCAGGGGCGTCCGCAGATCTACCCGCCGCTCTTTCCCCAGGGCCACGTGACGGTCGGCCCGGTCGCCATCTCCTACATCCAGGTGTTCATGCTGGCCCTGTCCCTGGGGCTCATGCTGGCCCTGTACCTCTTCGTGCAGTATGCCCGGTTGGGGCAGGCCATACGCGCGGTGGCCGAGGACAAGGATGCCGCGGCCCTGATGGGCATTAACGTGAACGTTGCCATCAGCGCCACCTTCTTCCTGGGCGCGGCCGCGGCCGGTGCTGCGGGTGTGATGATTGGCCTCTACTACACGCAAATCGACTACTTCATGGGCTTTGTGCCCGGCATCAAAGCCTTCACCGCGGCGGTGCTGGGTGGGATCGGGAATATCCCCGGGGCCATGCTGGGCGGCTACTTCCTGGGCCTGGCGGAGACGCTGGCCGTCCAGTTCCTCCCCAGCTTCTACAAGGACGTGGTGGCGTTCAGCTTGCTGGTGCTGGCGCTGATTTTCAAGCCGAACGGCCTGCTGGGCGAAGTCCTGGGCCGGAAGGTATAAGAGGAGAGGCCGGTGGACCTGAAAGCGGTCCTGCGCCCGCGCTGGTCGCCGCGTCTGCCCACGGGCAAGCACCCGCTGGTCCGGCGCTGGCGCATGCTGCTCCGACCGCTTCCCGTGATCGGCCTGGCCCTAGCGGTGATAGCCCTGCCTCTGTTCCTGAACACCTATCAGACTGCGGTGCTGGCGTACGTCGGGCTGTACGTCATGCTGGGGGTGGGGCTGAACGTCGTCGTCGGGTTCGCCGGGCTGCTGGACCTGGGCTATGTTGCCTTCTTCGCCGTCGGCGCGTACCTGTATGCCCTGGCCGCCTCGCCGCACTTCGGGGTGCATATCTCCTTCTGGTGGATGGTGCCTCTCGCGATGCTAGTGGCGGCCCTGGCGGGGATCCTGCTGGGGCTGCCGGTGCTGCGCATGCGGGGCGACTACCTGGCTATCGTCACCCTGGGCTTTGGGGAGATCATCCGCCTGCTGCTGAACAATCTGGATAGTCTGACGCGCGGTCCCCAGGGGATCCTGGGCATTGATGTGCCGGTGCTCTTCAGCTTCCACGTGCGGGTGCCGGGCCTGGTGGACTTCGCTCCCCCGGCCATTCCGGGGGTGGTCGCCAACCTGCGCATCACACCCGCCTATTACTACTACTTCGCCCTGGCCGGCTGCGCGCTGGCTATCTTCTGCGCCCAGCGGCTCAAGGACTCGCGCCTTGGCCGGGCCTGGGAGGCCATCCGCGAAGACGAGGAAGCGGCCATCGCCATGGGGATTGACCCGATACGCGCCAAGCTGCTGGCCTTCGCCATCGGCGCTGCGGTGGGCGGGCTGGGTGGCGTGCTCTTCGCGGCGGCCCAGGGGTCCATCTTCCCGTCGGACTTCGGGCTGATGGTCTCCATCAACGTGCTAGCGCTGGTCATCATCGGCGGCATGGGCAGCATCCCCGGGGTGGTGGTCGGGGCGGTCATCCTGGTGGGAGTCCCGGAGTTGCTGCGCTCCCTGGCGGAATACCGGCTGCTCATCTTCGGCGCGCTGCTGGTCGCGGTCATGGTTCTACGGCCGGCAGGGATCTGGCCTGCGTCGCGCCGACGGGCAGAGTTCGCCAGCGACCCGGAGGGAGTATAAGCCGACGTCCCCCGACTCCTTCCCCACGAGGGGAGGAAGGGGGAGGGATGACGCACCTTTCATGCGCTCGTGGTAGGAGATCCCCGCGGTCCGGGTGTCGTTCCCTGGCAAGGAGAGGCAGACGTGGCGCACCACCTGCGGATCTGGCATGCGCTTGCGGCCCTGGTGGTGGGAGTGGTGGCAACGATCTGGTCCCTGGGACAATCGGCGGAGCCGTCAGCCGTGGCGGCGCGGACCGCGCAGCTCTCACTCTTGGGATCTGCGCCGCCCCCGCGCACCTACGGGTGCGGCGTTCCGCTCCTGGACCAGGCGGATCGACAACTGGCCCTGGCCTATGCGAAGACGCCGGCCACCCAGGAGCAGTTCCGGCTGGCGGGCCGGGTGGATGGCGCCGGGCTGCTCATCAACGAGAGCGCCGGGCAGGTCCGCGACTTCTGGGCCTACAACTTCGGCACCGGGAGCCACTATCAGACTCCGGCGACACTGCGCCGCGTGACGCCGCGGGGGTACATCTACGTCGCCAACGACCAGGCCGTATCCGAGGAGGCCCTGGACGCCCTGGCCCAGCAGTGGGAGGCGATCTACGCGACCACCACCGGCGTTTTCGGCGCCGCGCCCGATATCGATAGCGATGGCCGGGTGACGCTGCTGCTGCTGGACCTGGGGGACGGGACCCCCGACGACCCGGTACGCGGCTACGCCACCCAGCGCAACCAGTTCCCGGCGGCGAGCTACAGCAACGCGCGCGATCTGATCTACCTGGATACGAACCCGACCCCGGTGGGCAGTGCCGTCTTCCTCGGCGCCCTGGCCCACCAGCTGGCCCACCTGATCAACTGGAACCTGCACCGGGACGCGGGCGGTCAGGAGCTCTGGCTCGACGAGGGCCTGGCCGAACTGGCCCGCTTCCGCAATGGCTTCGGCCACAGCGCCGCCGCCGGGTTCTTCACTAACCCGGATAAGCCCCTGACCCGCTGGGCGCCGGGGCAGGAAAACCTGGCCGCCTCCTACCTGTTCCTCCTGTACTTCTGGGAGCAGTTCGGGGACGCCGGCATCTACGAGGTGGTGCATCACTTCGGGACCGACATCGACGCGGTGGAGGGCGCGCTGCGGGCCTTACGGCGCCCGGAGTCCTTTGCCGAGGTCTTCCACCGCTGGACCCTGGCGAACTTCCTGGATGATACCACCCTGAGCGGCGGCGTCTACGGCTACCGCACGCTGGACCTCGTGAGTGGCGAGTACGACGGCGTGACGACCTTCCCACGGGCCTACCGCACCACCGAGTTCATCCCGCCCGCCAGCGACCTCGGCAGGGTACAACACTGGGCTGCCCGCTACTATCGCTTCTTCGGCAAGACCGGGGTGCTCAACCTGGACTTCCTCGGCAACGACTACAACCGCTTCCGGGTGACGGCCCTGGCCTCGTCGGTGCCCGATTTCCGCAGCGGCAACGCGGTCTTCCCCGTGGCGCTCAACGCCGCCCAGGACGGCGGCCTCGCCCTGGCGGACTTCGGGACCGCGTACCCCTCGGTGGTGCTGGTGGTGAGCAGCGCGGCGGACCACGGCGGACCCGATTATACCTTCAGCGCCAGCGTGGTCGCCGCCGCGCCCCCCGCCACGCCCACCCCAACCGCCATTCCGCAGGGCTTCAGCACGCCGACCCCGACCGCCGTCACGGCCCAGCCGACACCCACACCGTTCTCCGTGCAGCCGACGCCAGTCCGCGCCGGGCAGCCCACGGCCACCCCGATCCCCGGCTGGACTGCGGTGGCGACCACGTGCTGCGTGCCGAGCGTACAGATCGTCCCGTCTAGCCCCAGCGCCTTCGATTCCGTTACCATTTATGGGCGGCTGGTGGATGGCGCCGGTCGTCCGGCGCCGGGGGCCATCATGGAGGTACTCTGGTATTTCGACACGCTGGCCCCGGCGCGCTGTGTGAGCGCACCGGCCACCGCCGATGGCGTGGCGGCCTGCACGATGACCTTCGCGGGACAGGCGACCGCCGGCCGGACGGTCCCGATCCACGTGCGTTTTCACTATCAGAACCAGGCGTACAGTCTGAACACCAGCGTCACGCCGCGCTGAGTAACCGAGGCATAGCCCTGCTCCACATCCGCGACCTGACCGTCCGCTTTGGCGGCGTCAACGCCCTGCACCGTCTGGACCTGGATGTCGAGGCCGGGAGCATCGCCGCGGTCATTGGCCCCAACGGCGCCGGCAAGACGACCCTTTTCAACGCCATGACCGGGTTCGTGCGCCCCGACGGGGGGAGCATCGCCTTCGCTGGACATGACCTGAAGGGGCGACGCCCGCACCAGATCGCGGCCCTGGGCATCGCCCGCACCTTTCAAAACATCCGTCTCTTCGGCAGCATGACCGCACTGGAGAATGTGCTGGTGGGCCAGCACGTGCGCCTGCGGGCCGGGCTGTGGGGCTCGCTGCTGCGGACGGCGGCGGTACGCCGGGAGGAGCGGGCCGCCCTGGAGCGGGGGCTGGAGCTGCTGCACGTGGTCGGGCTGCGGGGGAAGTCCAACGCCATCGCCCATAGCCTTCCCTACGGCGACCAGCGGCGCCTGGAGATCGCCCGCGCCCTGGGCACCGCGCCCCGACTCCTTCTGTTGGACGAGCCGGTTGCCGGGATGAACCCGCAGGAAGTGCGGGAGATGATGGCCCTCATCCGCCGACTGCGGGAGGAGCACGGGGTGACGGTGCTGCTCATCGAGCACCAGATGCTGGTGGTCATGGGGGTATGCGAGCGCGTCACGGTCCTGGACTACGGAGAGAAGATCGCCGAGGGAACGCCCCAGGAGGTCCAGCAGGACCCGCGGGTCATCGAGGCGTACCTGGGGCGCGGCATCATCGAGCACCTGCGAGAGAGCCGGCAGCCCGTGTAGATCCCTACCGTACACCGTCAGGGGCGCGGCGCGTGGAGGAGAGCCGTCCCGGCTTTCCCGCGGGAAGAGACGGCGGAATCCGTAGGGGTGCTGGAGGCGGGCTTGCCCCGTGGTCCCCGCAGCGATACTGGCCCGCGAGGAGGGTGGCATGCCGGACTTCACCGAACTCGGACTCAGTCCTGATGTCGTGCGCGCCATCGCCGAGATGGGATTTGAAGAGCCGTCCCCGGTACAGCAGCAGACGATCCCGCTCCTGATGCAGGGGCGCGATGTGGTGGTGCAGGCGTTGACCGGGACCGGCAAGACCGCCGCCTTTGGCATCCCGCTGGTCGAGCGCGCGGAAGCGACCTCCCGTCTGCCCCAGGCCATCGTCCTGGCACCCACGCGGGAACTGGCCGTCCAGGTGGCCGAGCACGTCAGCCGCATCGGTCACTATCGCCACTTGCGGGTGATGCCGATCTATGGCGGGCAACCCATGGAACGACAGCTCCGGGCGCTCCGGCAGGGCATCCAGGTGGTGGTCGCAACCCCCGGCCGGCTGATGGACCACATGCGCCGCGGGACGATTGACCTGCGGCAGGTAAAAACCCTTATCCTGGATGAGGCCGATGAAATGCTCAATATGGGCTTCATCGAGGATGTGGAATTTATTATGGGCCACCTGCCGGCGGACCATCAGACGGGGCTCTTTTCAGCGACGATGCCCGAGCCGATCCTCAAACTGGCCCGCAAATATATGCAGTCTCCCGAAATGCTGCGCCTGAGCCGACCGCGGGCGCTGACCGTCCCGACTATTGAGCAGGTCTACTACGAGGTACCGTTCCGGCGCCGGCTCGATGCCTTGAGTCGCGTCCTGGATAGCCTGGCCCCGGAGCGCACCCTGGTCTTCTGCGGCACGCGCCGCCTGGTGGATGAGGTCACCGAGGCGCTGGAAGGGCGCGGCTACCTGGCGGAAGGGCTCCACGGCGGCTTGAGCCAGTCCGCGCGCGAGCAGGTGCTGCGCCGCTTTCGGGAGGGCCGTACCGAGCTCGTGGTCGCTACCGATGTGGCAGCGCGCGGGCTGGACATTCCGGACGTCGCCGTCGTGGTCAATTATGATCTGCCCCAGGACCCGGAGGCCTATATCCACCGGATCGGCCGGGCCGGGCGCTTCGGTCGGGCCGGGCTGGCCGTGACCTTCGCTGCCCCGTGGGAAGTCCGGGAGTTGCGCGTCATCGAGCGCATCACGGGCACGCGCCTGCGGCGCGAGGAGATACCCACGGCGGTCGAGGTTGCCGAGCGAGAACGGCAAATACTGGCCGAACGGCTGCTGGGTACGCTCACTGACGGCCGTTGGGGACCGTACCGGGCCATCATCGAAGATCTGCTCGATGACCACGATCCCATCGATGTGGCAGCGGCGGCCCTCAGCATGGCCGCTGATCAGCAAAAGACCCGCCCGGCTACCGGTGGGTCCAAAGCCCGCCGCGCGGCATCCTAGAGGCTCGACCATGCTCCAGTTGCACGAGGTCCACGCCTTCTACGGTCAGATCCACGCCCTCAAGGGTGTGGCGCTCCGGGTAGACGCCGGCGAGATCGTCACCCTGATCGGGAGCAACGGCGCGGGCAAGAGTACCCTCCTGCGGACCATCTCCGGCCTGGTGCGGCTGCGGCGCGGCCAGATCCTCTGGCAAAGTCAGCCCATCGAGCGCTTGGCGCCCCACGCCATCGTCGGGCTGGGGATCTCGCACGCGCCGGAAGGCCGCCGGGTGTTCAGCCGGCTGACGGTACAGGAGAACCTGGAGCTGGGCGCCTATCTCCGCCCGGCGCGGGAGGCACGCCAGGACCTGGAGCGGGTCCTGGCCCTGTTCCCGCGGCTGCAAGAGCGCCTGCGCCAGCGCGCGGGCACCCTCTCGGGCGGTGAGCAGCAGATGCTCACCATCGGGCGCGCGCTGATGGCCCGACCCCGGCTCCTGCTGCTGGACGAGCCGTCCATGGGGCTTTCGCCGCTGCTGGTGGAGGTCATCTTCCGGGTCATCCGCGATATCCACGCGCAGGGGACGGCGGTGCTGCTGGTGGAGCAGAACGCGCTGGCGGCGCTCTCCATCGCGCAGCGGGGCTACGTGCTGCAATCCGGGGAGATCGTGCTGGAGGGTCCGGCCGGGGTCTTACTGGAGGATCCGGCGGTTCAGCGCGCCTACCTGGGGGAAGCGGTCGGCGTCCAGGGGTAAGCGATCCTCACGCGAGCATAGGTAAAGGAGCGCTCTGCGATGCGGAGATGGGTGGTCGTGCGGCTGCTAGTCGATCTCCCCGACGAGGCGACCGGCGGCGGCCGCCGCCAGGACGAGGAAGCCGTGGCACGTCGGCACATCTCCGAGCTCCTGGGGAAACTCCCGACCGGGCTGCTGGCGGATTTCGAGGTGCTGCGGGTCGAGAAGTCCCAGCCCGGCAAGGCCATCTGGTCGGAGTAAGAGAGCGCCTCATAACCTCTCCCCCGGCCCCTCCCCGTGTCGGGGAGGGGAGCGGCTCCCCCCTTCCCGCTTCGGGAAGGGGGCCAGGGGGTTAGGTGTTGCCCAACGCCCGCTAAGCCCGGCGCCTGGGGTCATGGCAGCGGCGGCACGGGCGACTGTCGGAATATGAGCGGCAACAGCGCGCCCGGCAGTGGGTCGCCCAGGAACAGGCTCCCCCACCCCACCACCGGGGTCTTGGTGGTATTGCCCAGCCGCCGGGCGCGGGATTCCAGCAGCAACTGCAACTCCCCAGCGGTCAGGGTCGGCCGCTGTGACTTCATCAGGGCCGCACCCCCCACCACATGGGGGACGGAGGCCGACGTCCCCGTGAAGCCCAGGGAGCCGTAGGTTTCGGTAGACACGCCGTCGGGGGCCAGCAGGTCCGGCTTGATGCGGCCATCGCGCGTGGGTCCCTGGGAACTGTACGGCCGCACGCCCGCATCGTCCAGGGCCACCGCGCCCACCGTGAGGGCATGGGGCGAATCGGCCGGGATGACCAGGCTGTGGCGTGGCTCCCGGTATTCCAGATCGTAGTCCACGTTGACGAACAGGTCGAGGTTCGCCCGCCGGGCAGCCCGGAACCGCTGGATGGCGATCCAGTAGCGGCCAGGGATGGGGGTCACGAACGAGATGCGCTCCTGGGGCGGAGCGCTGCCGTTCTGCCACGAGGTGGACTGGGCCACGACCGCGTCTCCCCGGAGCAGGAACAGGTCATAGTCGTTGCACCAGCAGTCCCAGTCGTCCCAGGTCAGGGTGATCTCCACCTTGTAAATACGCTCGCCCCCGCTCGGGCTGATGGGCAATATCAGCGTATTCCCCTCATCGCCGGGGGCGAAGTTGTGGAAGCCATTGCCGTCGGGGTCGGTCAGGACGCCGGCCCAGTGGCTGTTGGCGAAGTTTCCGGCGGCCTGCACCCACAGAACGCCCTGCTCGCGCGCCTGGCGCACGATGGTGTTGATCGGCCCGCGCCCATCGCCTGACCCGCTGCCCGGAAAGCCCACGGCCGACGCGATGATGTGGACGCCCTGCTCCACCAGCCAGTCGGCGGCGTTGCTCATCTCCACCTCGGTGGCGAAGTTGGCGAGATACAGTTCGGCGTCGGGCGCGATATCGTGGATCACCTCGGCGACCGCCGTGCCGTGGTCGTTGCCCGCTCCGGTGAGGTCCTGGTCATCCCGGAAGGACTTGGCCGTGACCTGTCCGGGAAGCTCTCGCCCCAGTAACGCTTCCACATTGGAGAACCCCAGATCGATGATGCCGATCTTCGCGCCCTTGCCCCGGATGGCCAGCGCCTCCCAGGATGCGATCCCCATCCGGCTGCGGCCTTCGGTCACCGCCTGGGGCACCGCCGTCAAGGGGAGACGGACGTAGCGCACCGCCGGGTCCTGGGCCAGGAGGCTCAGGACCTCCAGAGGAACACGCGCCTGGAGCAGGTCCTCGGCGTCGCCCTCCGGCTGCCCACCCAGCGCCAGCACGACGGGTCGCAGGGCGGCGCCGGAGCCGTTAGCGGCAGCCAGGGTAACACGGACCGTGTTCTCCTGGACCCGGACGCCGTTGGCCGCCGCGACCTGCTGGGCGCGGAAGCTCCCGCCCTCGGCCTGGGCCAGGGCCAACTGGGAGAGGATACCGTCGAGCTTGGGGACACCTTTGGCCGGGAGCTTGCCCAGGGGGCCGACTTCTTCGGGGGATGGTGCGGGCAAGCGCTCACTCGTGACGACGGCACGGGCGGCTGCGTCAACGGTAGATGGGGAGGTATCCGGGGACGGAGCGGTGGCTTTCGCCAGGCTCTGTACAGGAACGACGCCCAGACTGATGAACAGGGCCGCCGCGACGCTCGCGGTCAGCACGGCCCTGAATCCCGACCGCACCAACACACCTTCCCTACCGGACCTCAGCACCCCCTACCCTACCGTATCAACCGGCGCCGAGGTCCATGCAGCATTCCCGCACATCATATCCCGCAGGGTACGGGGTGTCAATGGGCAGGGCAGAGCGTCAGGGCTGCCAAGGGGTCGGCGCGATGGGGGAAAGCCCGCTCGTGGTAGGCTCGACGTGGGGCACCGCTACCGCGGCGCGGAAAGCACCCGGCAGTAGAGCGCATAGGTCTGGGCTGCCACCTGCCGCTGGGTGTAGTGCGCCAGGACGCGCTGCCGGCCCCGCTCGCCCAGGCGCGCCCGCAGGTCGGGCTGGTGCGCCAGCCGCTGCAACTGCTCCCGCAGGGCCAGCGCATCGCCCTCAGGAAAGGTAAGCCCGGCGTCGCCGATGACGTTGGGGATCTCGCCCGACGCGCTCCCGACCGGCGGCACCCCGCAGGCCATCGCTTCGATGAGCACCCGCCCGAACTGCTCTTTCCAGTTGGGCCGGGTGAGGGATGGCAGCACCAGCACATCGAGGCTGCGATAGAACGCGGGCATGGCGGTGGAGGGCAACGACGCCGGCACGGTGACCCGCTCCGCAATGCCCAGGCCCTGGGCCAGGCGCTCCAGGTGCGGGCGCTCCGGCCCAGCGCCCAGCAGCGTCAACTGCCAATCGTCCTCCAGCCCGGCCACCGCGTGGAGCAGCACCGGCAGCCCCTTTTCCGGGACCAGCCGCCCCGCGTACCCGATGCGCAAGGGCCCCTGCTCCCGGCCCTCCGACCGGCAGGCCGGCGTGAAGACAGCTTCATCCACGCCGAATTGCGGGATCAGCGCCAGCGGGCCGCGGTACCCCCGGTCCCGCAGGATCGCCGCCGCCGCGGTGTTGCCAGCGATGGCGGCGTCGGTATGGTTCAGGGCAAAGGCCAGGAACCAGGTGAAAGGTGGCGGCAGACGGCGGCGCAGGTTCTGCCAAGTGAAGAACACGGTCCTGGCCCCGCTGCGGCGGGCGATGCGCAGCGCATGGAACGTCACCAGGTCGTAGGGCTCTTCGTCAATGTGTACCAGGTCGGGCCGGAGGTCCTGTACCAGGTCCCCCAGCCGGGGGTAGAAGTGCAGGTGGAAGTGGCCGTTCAGCGCCGGATTGCGGACGACCATCTGATAGCCCTCGGTGTGGCCCGGCTCCAGGAGCGCCCGGCGGCCGTTCTGCACCCAGTAGGGCGGCACGACCAGGGTCAGGTCCACGTCGGGGAAGGTCGCCAGTTCCTCCAGCTTGCGCCGGTACGCGGCCACGTAGCACGCCTTGGAAATCATGAGGACCCGGAAGCGCTCAGCCATCAGCGGTCAGCTTTCCTCTTGGGCACGTGCCTTGCGGGCGACCGCCATGATCTCGATCTCGTCAAGCTCGATGGCGCGCCGGCCCCAATTGCCCGCGGTCCCGCCCCATAAGTGTTCCACCACAAAGCCCGCCTGCCCCAGCAGGGCAACCAACTCTGTCGGGATATAGCGCCGTTCCTTCAGGCGCACCCGCCGCTTGCCTTCCGGAAGCTCCCACTCCTCGTCGAGTACCGCCACCATCGTCACCGGGTCGAACCAGCCGCTGGTGACATCTTCCTGGCTGAACTGTCGGATGGCCGCCAGACCATTCAGCGCGTTGAGCATCAGCCGCGCCCCCGGCAGCAAGGCCGCATGGAGGTTCCGCAGAATGGTGAGGTCGTGCGCCGTAGGGTCATCATCCAGCCCTAGCAGGCCGAACGCCCCCTCACACAGGCAAATGGCTGCGTCAAACTGCTCAGTTGCCGTGAATTGTGTGGCATCGCATTTGATCCAGGTGACGGTCACGCCTGCTTCCCGCGCGGCGCGCTCGGCCTCGGCCAGCATCCCCGGGGAGAGGCCCACACCCGTCACCTGGTAGCCCCGACGGGCCAGTTCCACGGCATGGCGTCCCGTACCACAGCCCAGGTCGAGGATACAACTCCCTGACGGCAGGCGAAGCTCTTCCAGCAGAAAGTCCACCTCAGCCACCGTATGCTGGGTAAACGGGTTCCGCAGGTAGTGGGGCGCATGGCTATCGAAAAACGCCTCCCACTGGCTGGTCGCAGCCACAGTACTCCCCCTTCTTACCAGTTGGCAGCACCATCTCGCGGGATAGGGTCCCCAACAGATTTGACGGCGGCTAGGCCCGGAAAGTTTCCTCGTCGTGGTCGAACAGCAGGTCGTAGTAGGCGGCGACGGTCTCGGTTGCTGTACGCGCCCAGGAGAAGCGGCGCGCCCAGGCCGGGCCGGCCTCCCGTAGCCGCGCCCGCAGCGCGCTATCCGACAGCGTCTGGGCCAACAAGCGGGCCAGCCCGTCGGTGTCGTCGGGGTCGAAGAGGGGCGCGGCGCCGCCCACCACTTCGGGCAGGCTGGTGGCGCTACTGCACAGCACGGGAGCGCCGCAGGCCAGCGCCTCCAGGGGCGTCAACCCGAAGCCCTCGTAGCGGGAAGGGAAGACGAAGAGTCCGGCCCCGTTATACAGCAGGGGCTTGTCCTCTTCCGACACCCAGCCCAGAAAGCGCACCCGTTCCGCCGCGCCGACCTCCCGTGCGACGGCGGGGAGGTCGGGGAAATGGGCACGGTTCCCGGAGCGTGCCTGCCCCGCGATGACCAGCGGCGGCGCCCCCTCCAGGCGGGCATAGGCCCGGATGAGGGTGTCGACGTTCTTGCGCCGGTCCAGGCCGCCCATGTAGTACACGTACCCCGGCTCCAGCCGGTAGCGCTGGTGCAGGGCGTGCCGCACCTCGTCCGGCGGCAGGGGCCGGAACCGCTCCTCTGCGGCCTCGTAGATGGTCTGGACCCGCTCAGGTGGCAGCCCCAACCGGCGCAGGATATCGCTGCGGGCGTAGTACGACACGGTGAGCACCAGGTCGGCACGCCGCGCCGCGGCTGCGGCGAGCGCAGCGTAGACCCGCGCGTGGGGCGCAGCCCGGAGTTCTGGCAGGACGAGGGGCATCACATCGTGCACCGTCACCACCAGAGGGCAGGGCGCAGCCAGTGGCGGCCCCAGGTACGGGATGTGCAGCAGGTTAAGGCGGAGGCGGCGGGCTGCCCAGGGTATCCCCACTTGCTCGAACCAGAGCTTGCCCAGCCGCGCGCCCGGCGGCGTAGCAAGGGGGACGACCCGCACGCGGCTCCCGGGCGCCAGCGCCGACGCTGCGGCGGTCGTGCTTCGCGACGTCGGGACAAAAACCACGATCTCCCCACCCCAGCGGGGGGTCAGTTCCCGCAGAAGGTTCGCGAGGTACTGACCGCTCCCGGTGGTGGGCTGGTCGAGGAAATGGCCGCTCAGCCCCAGGCGCATCCTGCCTCCCGTAGCGCTTTTCTCGTGTTCTGTCAGAACTGCTGGATGCCGGCCTGAAGGCCGGGCCTTCTGGGGTGTTCCCGGCCCGCCGTTCCCGGCGGCAGCGCAACCCAGCAAATGAGCCGTGGCAGAGCACTGGCTCATGCCATGCTGCCGACACGGTCCAGCACATCCAGGACCTGTTCGGCCGCGGCGCGCCAGGTAAACGTGCGCGCCCGCTCCAGGCCCCGCTCCCGCAGCTCCCGGCGCAATGCCGGCGACGCCGCGACCCGGCAGATGCCCCGCGCCAGGTCGTCGAGGTCCAACGGGTCTACCAGCACCCCGGCATCGCCCACCACCTCCGGGAGGGAGGAGGTCTGCGCGACGACCGTCGGCGTGCCACAGGCCATCGCCTCCAGGGCCGGCAGCCCGAAGCCCTCGAACAGGGAGGGGAGCACCAGCGCCAGCGCGCCGCTGTACAGCGCGGGCATGTCCTCCGGCGGTACGTAGCCGGTCATCGTGATGGGCGCGTCTGCCGCACGCACCGCTCGCAGGATACCCTCCGGTAGCCAGCCGGTGCGCCCCGCCAGCACCAGGCGGGCCTGCACATGGCCCGCTTGCCGCAGGCGGCCGTAGGCGGCGACGAGCCGCTCCACGTTCTTGCGCGGCTGAAGGGTGCCCACGTACAGCAGGTACTCGTCCGCTATGCCGTACCGGCGCAGCACCGCCTCCCGCGCCGCGCCGTCCTCCACCGGCCGATAGATCGGGTCCACCCCAGGATAGACCACGCTCACCCGGCCGGAGTCCACCGGGTACATACGCAGGATGTCGGCGCGGGTCGCGGCAGAGTCGGCGATGAGGTGGGCGGCCCGGCGGATGTTGTGATCGGTGGCCCACGAGAGGTAGCGCAGCGTCGCAGGAGGGTAGGCCTCGGGAAAGACGCGGTGGCCCAGGTCGTGGATCGTGACCACGCTGCGCCGCGGGTGTACCAGCGGCAGGACGTGGGCCGGAACGAAGAGCACCTCGGGACGGTCCACGGCCAGCGCCAGGACCAGCCGCAGGTGGGTCCACAACCGGGGAAAGGGGATGACCCGCCAGCGCGCCCGCTCGTGGCGCGGGAGCAGGCCGTCGGCGGGCGGCCGGTTAAAGTAGAGCCAGAACTCCCGCCCGGAGGCGGCGCCCTGCTCCTGGTCCAGCAGCAGGATTTGCCGCAGGAGGTGCAGCGAGTAGTTCTCGGTCCCGGTGCGCTGGGAGGTCGCCGCCCGGCTGGCGTCAATCGCGATGCGCATAGCCTATCCTGAGCGTGTCCACGGTAGCCGGTCTTGAGTCGGTCGCAAGACCGCCCTGCCGCCAGCTGGCGTCTACGGCTGCCAGCACCCGCTCCACCGGCATATCCCGGATGCACGGATGGGCGGACAGGAGCGCGGCAGGATAGTCCAGGCGGTTACAGGGGGCGCAGGCCAGGAGCGAGGACACCACGCGGTGCCGCGCCGGATCGCCCCACGGCCCGAAGGTGCGCGCATCCACCGGCCCGTACAGGTGGACCGTCGGCGTCCCGACGGCCACCGCCAGGTGCAGGATGCCAGAGTCCACACCGACCACCAGACGGCACGCCCGCAGCACCGCCGCCACCTCGCCCAGGGGCGCCCCCACCACCCGGATAGGCTCGTGCGGCAGCCCGGCGGCGACCTGCTCCACCATGCCCCGTTCCGCCGCCGCCCCAGTCAGGACCACCTGCGCCCCGTAGCGCTCCTGGAGCACGGCGCCCAGTTGGACAAACCGTTCGGGCGGCCAGAGCTTGACCGGAGCGCCCGCCCCAACGTGGAGCGCCACCGGGGGCCGGTCCCCGGCGAGGGCCAGGCGCGCGGCTGCGGCAGCCTCCTCAGCCGGTGTGACCGGGAACTCCAGGGGCAGCGCCCCCGGCCCGCCGTCGGGGAAGGCCCGGCCGCAGGCCGCGGCCACCAGATACAGGTTCTGCTCCACTTCATGCCGTCCGGGGTGGTACGGGACCGCCTGGGTCAGCACGGGGCGGCACTCCGGCACGGCATAGCCTACCCGCTGCGGAACCCCCGCCAGGGCCGCCAGCAGCGCGCCCCACCAGTGGTCGAACCGGAGCACCAGGGCCAGGTCGTAGCCGCCCTGCCGGAGCCGTGCGCTCTCCTGAAACAGGAGACGGTAAGGCCGCCAGGGCGCGCCTTTGGGCTGCCGGTCGAACCAGGGGAAGGCGCAGGTCTGCACCGTGTCCACCGCGGACGAGCGGGCCAGCACCTCGGCGGTCCAGGGGCCGACCAGGGCAGTGATCTGGGCCCGGGGGAGCCAAGACCGCAACAGGCGCAGCGCCGGCGTTGCGAAGAGGAGGTCCCCCAGATGGTCCGGACGGATCACGAGGACACGCCGCGGCTCGGCCACGGCGCGGGACGGCCTCACCGCCGAGAGCAATCGCCCCGCCGCGAGCAGCAGTGCTCGCCTCACCTCGCGTTGCCGCACCCGCGCTCCCTTGTGCTGGCTGCTCGGGCCTTCCTGGACCGCCAGACCCCCGAACGCGGCTCGATCCTACCACTCCCCTATCGCCTGTGGCAAGGCACCGCTCGCGCTCCCGGAGCTACGTCCTCGCGCTCCTGCGTGGGAGCGGTCATATCGCATGGCCGCGAGCACCGTACTCCCCCGGCGCGAGCGCTCTCCGTGTCCGCCCCTCGCTGCGTTTGATATGAGTGGGCGTGGGATCTGCGCCCACCGGCACGACAGGGGGATCCTGCCGGTGGCGGTTATCCAGAGGGCGAGATCGCGCTGACCAAGAGGTGCGTGTGCCGGGGCTGGAGCAAACGGTTATCCGAGAGCCGGCGACGGCAAGCCCGCAGGAATACGCGCAGCGGGTCGGCCGCCTTGCGGTCGCCTACGTCGCCCTCTTCGGGATCTCCCTCACTGGCATCGGGCTGCTGGTGTGGGAGGCGCAGCTGTTCGTGACCCTGGCCCAGCGTTCGAACGTAGAAACGCTGGCGCTGGCCTTTGTGCTGGTCTTCTTCGCCTACTTCGCCGTCCTGAGCGTCCGCGGCGCGGCCGGCGCGGCCCGGATCGCCTACTTTGCCGCCCTCGCCCGCGTCCGCACGCCGGAGGAGGTGGAGCAGCGCAAAGCGCAGGCGCTGGGTCCGCCCACCCCCCTCTCGCTGTCCGCCGCACTGAACGTCGTGCTGGAAAAGGAAGGGCTGCCCTACCGTCCGTTCATCCTCCCGGTCACGGACGGGGTAGGCTCGATGGGCGTCATCGAGGTCGATGGCGCCGAAATCAAGCACATCGGGGCGCTCAAGAGCGGGTCCAACAGCCTGCTGGCGTTCTTCGTCCAACAGGTGATCGTGGTCCTCCGGGAGCGCAGCATCCAGGCGGACCTGGATATCATCCATTGGCGGCAGATCGACGACGAAGGCACGCTCCAGTACCTTGCCCTGGTCCAGTTCGCCCGCAACCTGGAGCGCCAGTCCGGGGCAGCCACGCTGTGGCCCAAGCTCGTGCTCACTGAGGCCGACTGCGCCGAGCTCGAGCGTCGCCTGTCCGTCCTCTGTCCTGCGCTCCGCAACGAGGCCTTCCTACCCGACTGGGAGTACGCCGGTGAGCACAAGCTGCCGCTCATCCCGGAGCCGCTGGGGCTGGTAAGCCTCTCCCGTACGGAAAAGCGCGTGGACCCCGTCGCCTCGATGGGGTGTGCGGTGCTGGCCGTCGCCTTCCTGCTGATCCTCCTCGGCATCTTTGCCTTCTTCCCACCGTGGGTTCCGGGCACCTGACGCGAAGGAGCAGACGAGCGTGCGCACCGTGACCATCCTTGCCCTGGTGGTCGCCCTGATCGTGCTGTGGGTGCTGAACTGCTCCGGCCCGCGACCGGTCGTTACCGAGGTCCGCCTGATTGCACCGCGCAGCGCCGGCGCGCCATACCGTGTTGCGGCCACGATCCGCAACGCCGGCCGCGGCCACGGTGAGGTGAAGGTGCTGTTTCGCCTGCAGGACCGCGCGGGGACGCACACCGTGCAGCAGGACCACAGGGTTACCCTGGCTGCCTACGAGACGACCATCGTGGCCGCCGAGGTCATGGCGCCGCCCGGCGACTATACCCCGGAGGTCGAGGTCAGCTACCCCCCTGACTAACGCCGATCCACGAGCGCCCCTCCCCTCGACGGAACTACCGGAATGCTCATCCGTTCGAGCGGCGACGTGATAGCTATAGTGTACCCCGAAAACTGGACAAGGGAATAAGTTATAGACTCGGACCTGAATTGCTAAATGTAGCCCGGCTGCTTGATGCAGCCCAGCAGGGCCTTGGCCTTGTGGCGCAGTCGGGCGATGGCCAGACGCAACGCACGACGCAAGGCCGCCA
>JACQUQ010000242.1 GCA_016210175.1 Chloroflexota bacterium
CGCTGGGACAAGAAACCTGAGCACTATCTGGCCTTCCTGCACTTCGCCTGTGCCCTCATCGCTTTCCGTGCTGCCGGATTATTCGGATAGGCTCTTAGTGCGTCAATCCAAGTTCAATGTTGGGCATCTGAAATTTACGCCGATAGGCTGAGGGCGTAAGCCGTGTGCTCCGTTCGAATACCCGTCGGAAGAAAGCCGTATTCTCATATCCCACGTCGTGGCCGACCTTCTCTACAGGCATATTCGTACGTTCCAGCCGCTGCCGTGCCTCCGCGATTCGTAGGTCCTGCACATAGGAAATGGGTGAGCAGCCTGTCGCCCTCCGGAAGCGCCGCTCAAGACTGCGCCGTGCCAGGCCGGACCTGGACACCATCTCCTCTATGGGATTCACCACCATGTAATTTGCCTCCAGCAACTTCTGGAGGCTCAGGACCAGGCTGTCGCCGTGGTCCAGCCTCGGCGAGAACCCAATATAAGGAGCCTGTCCGTCCGCATGCCACTGAAGCATGAGGAGCCGTGCCATCGCCTGCGCAGCAGTGGGGCCGACATGACGTACGATCAAGTAGAGCGCCAAATCATGCCATGACATCACGCCGCCGCTCATGACGAACTCGTGGCGGGCCCCCGCAATGACCAGCGTTTGCTCCGGCCGCAGACGCACCTCGGGGAAGTTGCGACGAAAGGTGGGTGCAAAGGCCCAGTGGATGGTCGCCTCTCGACCGTTGAGCAGGCCGGTCTCAGCCAGCAGCAGGACGCCGGTGCAGTCGGAGCATGGCATGGCCCCATTACGGTGCATCTTCCGAAGCCAGTCCACAAGCCCTGGATACCGGCCCGTTACCCAGTCTGGTCCCTTGACCATCATGAGGGGAACGATGGCGATATCAGTTCCTTCGATTTCCTCATACGTGCGATGGGCGCCGAGAGAGAGACCGCTGGCCCCGCGCATAGGGTCCCTGCTGGGAGCGACAATCTCTACGGTGAACGGTTGGGCTGGCAGGTCGGGTTCGAAGTTCGCCAAGAGACCAAAGGCATTCAAGGTCTCGTACAGGCCGCTCAGCGGCATGACTTGCGCATCCGGCGTTGCAACAAGGGTTACATGCAAGGGTGCAGGACCATCGACCACGTCAGCTCCTTGTTGGCGCAAATGGAACCATCTTGGCGATTCTAGCACTTACGGCACCTGCCCGCAATCGCTATTCTGAGCGGTAGTGAGATGCTTTTTGAGGCGCAACAGAAAGGAGGAAAACCATGCCGCCGGAACTGAATGGCTGGGACGTGGGAACCATGACCGAAGCAGTTGAGGGGGTTAGGCAGCAACCAGAGGCCGGCAAGCTAACCTGGCGCAGCCGGGTCATCTGGGATGGTGGGTTCGGGCTAGACGTGCGCACTCGGGAGATCGAGCAGCTCGGCCAGGTGATAGACCGGCGATTCACGCTACGCGGTGACCATCCGCCGGAGCTCCTGGGGCATAACACCGGGCCGACTGCCGTCGAGACACTCCTGGCGGCACTGGGGTCCTGTATGGCCGGGACGTTCGCGGCCCAGGCCACGGCCCGCGGAGTCAGGCTTGATGCCCTGGAGGTAGACGTGGAAGGCACCATCGACCTCAATGGGTTTTTCGGCCTGAAGCCGATTCGTCCGGGACTCTCCGACGTGAGGCTCTCATACCGAGTGAAGTCCGATGCGGAGCAGCAGACCTTGCAGGAGATACTTGACGCGGCCAAGTCACTATCGCCCGTCTTTGACTCAGTGACGAAGCCGGTCGCAGTTGAAGCAACCGTGCGCAAGGCCTGAGCACTGGACAGTTATTGCTGTATCCCGGCGCGGGCTGCCGCCAGCCACGTCGGCGTTGCAGACCCTATCAGGGTGCGCGTCGAACTCATCGTTCCACTTGGTGGCAGCCCCGTCCGCGCCCGGAGCCTCTGGCCTGCGGGTTTCAGCTTGGCGTTGGTTTAGGAGGTGGGTTACGCTTAGAGCGACCGCAATAGGCTCCGGCAAGTGCAACGCTGACGGGCGAGGAACGCCTCAACGTGGTGCTCCAGCAATGTGGGTCAGGACGCTGGCGCCATCGCACCTGGCCCCAATGCCAATTGTGCTCTGGCCTATTGCCGGTCGCTCTAACCCTGCATCCCCTACCGGACCGGCTTGACACCCGAGGAAACCGGGTGGTACGGTCCCCTCAGAAGTACCTCGGTTTTCCTATCGCCCTGGTGCGGGCGGGAGAACAGATCGCGAGGGCAGCAGGTATGTGGGGCGCACAGGAAGTCGTGCCGGGCGTCTACCAACTGTGGGCGGTCGCCTCTGCGGTATTCGTCATCCTGGGGGAGCGGGTCACCATCGTGGACGCCGGGGGCCTGGGGAGCGCTGGGCTGGTGCTGCGCTTCCTGGAGCGGCTGGGGCGCCGCCCCGGCGAGGTGGGCCACATCGTGGTCACGCACCACCACCTGGACCACACCGGCAGCCTGGCCCGCCTGAAAGAGGCCACGGGCGCCGCGGTGGCGGCCCACCGCAAGGAGGTCCCATTCCTCACCGGGCCGATGCCCAACCCCTTCGTCCACCCGGCGCTGGCCGCGCTCACCCGGCCCATCGTGCAACGCCTGGAGCCGCGGCGGGTGGAGGTGGATGTCCCCCTGGAGGATGGGCAGGCGCTTGACAGCCTGGCCGGGTTCCAGGTGCTCCACACGCCGGGGCACACCCCCGGCAGCCTGAGCCTGTACGCCCCGGAGCGCGGGCTGCTCCTGGTGGGGGACGCCCTCCAGACCCGCTGGGGCTGGGTCCGGGGGCCGGCCTGGGCCTTCACGGTGGACCCGGAGGCCGCGCGGGACACCATCCTGCGCCTGTCCCGTCTGCCGGTCCGGGTGCTGTGCTCCTCGCACTCGCCCCCGTTCACCGACCGCCCGGCCGAGCGGCTGCAACGGCTTGCGGTGCGCACGGCCGCCGCGATCTGAACTCAGATCACGCGTGTCCGTGTGGTCGAACCAGGAGCGGGCTGGCGCTCTTCCCTGCCCCTTGAAGGCGCACCCCCTCCGTCACCGGCCCCACGGCTCTGCGTCCGGCGCGGCCAGGCGCAGCCGGGCGCGGCGCACCTCCTCCAGCGCCCGTTGCGGCGGGAGCGCGGCCAGCAGCCGGGAAACGATCCCCTGGACCAGCAGGCTATCGGCGAAGGCCCGGTGGTGCATTTCCACCAGCAGGCCCAGGGAGCGCGCCACGGTATCCAGGCGGTGGTTGGGCAACCCCGGCAGGTAGCGGCGCGCCAGAGGGAGGGTGTCCAGCACGGGGACAGCCGGAGGGAGCAGGGCATGGCGGGCGACCTCGGCCTGGAGGAAGCGCAGGTCGAAGGGGGCGTTGTGGGCCACCAGGACGGTCGCCGGCCCTTCCACGAAAGCGAAGAAGTGGGAGAGCACTACCGCGGCGCTGGGGCAGCCGCGCACCGCCATGTTGGTGATACCGTGGATGCGCACCACCTCGGGCGGGATGGGAATGCCGGGGTTGATGAGGCTCTGGAAGGTCCCCAGGATGGTGCCATCCAGGGAGAACTTCACGCCCGCGATCTCCACCAGCCGGCCGGCGTCGGCGTTGAAGCCGGTGGTCTCGGTATCGAAGGCGACGAAGGTCATACCATCCAGGGGATGGGCCAGCGGACACATGGGAGGCATGGCATTCCTCTAGGGTGAGCAACTGAGCTCGACTTTATCCAATCAGGCGGCCCAGGCAAGGGCGTCGGTGAGTTGCCCCAAGACCTGCCTGGGCAGTTTTACGACATCGGTTGTTGGGCCGGAGGTAGCAAAAAGTCCAGCACC
>JACQUQ010000248.1 GCA_016210175.1 Chloroflexota bacterium
AGCGTGAAGCTCCCGGAGCCCCAGTTCGAGGGCCAGACCAAGACCCGCCTGGGCAACCCGGAGGTCAAGAGCGTGGTGGAGTCGGTGGTCTACGAGGGCCTGCTCCAGTACCTGGAGGAGCACCCCAGCGATGCCCGCCGCATCATCGACAAGTGTATGACCGCGGCCCGGGCGCGCGAGGCGGCCCGCAAGGCGCGCGACCTGGTCATCCGCAAGGGCGTCCTGGAGGGCACCACCCTGCCGGGCAAGCTGGCCGACTGCGCCGAGAAGGACCCGCGGGAGTGCGAGCTGTACCTCGTGGAGGGGGACTCCGCGGGCGGGTCGGCCAAGCAGGGCCGGGACCGGCGCTTCCAGGCCATCCTGCCCCTGCGGGGGAAGATCCTCAACGTGGAAAAGGCGCGCCAGGATAAGCTGCTGACCCACGAAGAAATCCGGGCCATCATCACGGCCCTGGGGACCGGCTTCGGCGAGAATATGGACCTGGGCAAGCTGCGCTACCATCGCATCATCATTATGACCGATGCCGACGTGGATGGCTCCCATATCCGCACGCTGCTCCTGACCTTCTTCTACCGGCACTATGCCTCGCTCATCGCCGGCGGCTACCTGTACATCGCCCAGCCGCCGCTCTATCGGGTGCAGAGCGGCCGTGATGCTGCCTACGCCTACTCCGAACAGGAGAAGGACGGCATCATCGCGCGGATCAAGGAGCGGCGCAGCAACGCCAACATCGACCTCCAGCGCTACAAGGGCCTGGGCGAGATGAACCCGGACCAGCTCTGGGAGACCACCATGAACCCGGCCACCCGGACGCTGTTGCAGGTGAGCGTCGAGGATGCAGTGCGGGCCGATGCCATCTTCGAGATGCTGATGGGCGACCAGGTGCCCCCCCGGAAAGCGTTTATTCAGGCCCACGCCCGCGAGGTCAAGAACCTGGATATCTAAGTGCTGAGTGCCGAGGAGTGAGTGCTGAGAGGCAACGGGCCCTTCGGTCTTCGGTCAAGCGATGGCAGACCTGAGGGAGATTATTCAGAAAGTCCGCGAGGGTGAATACGCGTATTCCCGGCATGCGCTTGAGGAGATGGAAGCGGATGGGATCACCCATGAAATGCTGGTCTACGCGCTCACCGAAGGAAGGCCGGAGATTGTTGAAGACTACCCGGAGGACCGACGCGGGGCATCCTGCCTCGTTCTCGCATGGCTACCCGAGCGATATCCAGTTCACATCGTCGTGGGGTATAGTAGAACCAGAGCCAGGATTATCACGGTCTACCGTCCAGATACCGTAAGGGAGTGGCAGACGGACTACCGCACAAGGAGACCGTGAGATGGAGCGTCACGAGTGCATGGACAACCTGGAGCCAACCGAGGTGCAGGTTCGACGTAGGGGTAAGCTGTGGGAGGTCCCCGGCCTGAAGTGCCGAGTCTGCGGCGAGGAATATCTGGAACCTGAGACGGTGCGGAGTATCGAGCGGGCTGAGCAGGAAGAGCGTGCCAGGGGGGAACGGGCACGCCGTCAAGCAGGCTGACGCGGTGGAGAAGATCCGGGTGCGCGACCTTGCCGAACTGGTGGCGGAGTCCGTCTCGAAGGAATAGCTCGTGGGGGCGGGGTTGAAACCCGCCCCTACGCGAAACAGCCCCAGCCCCCTCCCTCATCGGGGAGGGGGTTTGCGCGTATGGGAGCCGTTGGTGGGGCATAGAAAGCGAACTTATTGACGAATACGGTAATTTTCGAGGTCTGCAACTGTTACTTGATCCGGCGGTACAAGCCAATAATGCTTTTCAGATGAAATCGTGACGCCGTTCGCGTTCTCTTCGAACTCAAAAAGCGCTATCAGATCGTCTGCCATGAACTGAGCAGCGACTGGCCGACAGATGAGCGATGGGAATTTATTTGCACATAGGGCGAAATCTTGTTCGATTTGCACAACGCCTATGGTATCTCTGCCACCTTTCGCCTGAACGGGAAAAACGTAATGCGCGCCTCATCGGTCTACGCCGATGTAGATTTCATCTGTCTCTACCTGTCCAAAGCCGGGCACGTGCGTGCGCAAGTGACTTTGAAGCGAGTAGCAAGTGACGCCAGTAAAGATATCTATTAAACGATTATAGCGTAGTTTTGCTAAGAGAGCTTGTTCATCGCCTAGGGAGTACATAACGATCACGCCAGGTGTTGAATCCGGCACCTTAGTCTCTGCTAGTAGCTCATTCGGGATAATGTTCACAGGTGGTACGGAAACAACGCGATAACGTGAGGGTCCTGCTGGCCGGATTATCCAAGCCATGCCCTCTGGTGCGCGGTCCCGTATTGTCTCGGGCAGTGTAGCTCGGTAGCGGTAGCTGTAGACGACATCGCCTAAATTCTTCGGTAATTTGATCCCTAACTCCGCTGCTGCGGCCTCAATATCTGCTCTCTCAAATACTACCTCACGCATGCCGGGCTGATAGCGAGCGAAGAAGATATGCTCCACAATTCTCCGGTATCGGTTTCGACTTTCTGCCATTGTTATCTCTACCTTCACCGTGCAGATTCCTTATCATCCCTACTCTAGCTACCCGGCCATTGCAGCAGAACGACTTCCTCACGTAACTGCTCCTTCGTTGCCGTGGCTAGACGAGTACGGAACAGGTCAACGCCAACCAGTTCGTAGCCCAAGGACTGAGCAATATCTGCCAGCAGTTGGCCTGTACGGATCATCACACGAAGATATGAGGCCTGATCTCCCACAATATAGGCTAATTGAGCGCCAGGACGTAAGAAGGTCCGCAAATTTGCTAGATGCTGCGCCATGCCTCCGAAATAGAGCTTTGTGACTCGGGCATACAGGCGCTCAAATCCCGACGTCTTACCAAGGGGAGCACGAAACGATACCAGTCATGAGCAGTACGATCCGCGGGGTAGAGCCGGTTAACTTCTCCATTAGCACGACGACGCACGTCAGAGTAACTAAGTTGAGTAAGGTGCCTAGTAGTTTCCTTCTGGCGCCCGTTCGCGCTCCCTTCGTCCTCCACGGACATGGGCCACGGGAGGGGCAACTGATGGATGTCCTCGTGCATGGTCGATACCTCCTCTATAACCCATTTTACCACATTGAACCTGTTTTTGGAAATGCCCTCTGTCTCCAGCAGGCGAGGGGGGTTGCGCGTCTTTGGGATGGGGCATGTCCGGTGCTACAATGGCAGGCGGAGGGCTTGCCGTGGGGGACACAAGAGACTACAGCGGGGACCAGAAAGAGACCGGCGCGGGTGTGGTGGTGGCCCAGGGCCTGGTGAAGACCTATGGCACGTTCCGGGCGGTGGACGGCATCGCCTTCGCCATCGAGCATGGCGAGTGCTTCGGCTTCCTCGGCCCCAACGGCGCCGGCAAGACCAGCACCATGCGGATGATCCAGTGCGTCTCCCCCGTCTCCGCCGGGTCGCTGACCGTCCTGGGCTCCGACGTCCGCACCCATGCCCGGCAGATCAAGGCCCGCCTGGGAGTCGTGCCCCAGGACAACAACCTGGACCCCGACCTCTCCGTGCGGAAGAACCTGCTGACCTACGCCCGCTACTTCGAGCTGCCGGGCGCGGTGGCCCGCCAGCGGGTGGAGGAGGCCCTGGACCTGTTCCAACTCCTGGATCGGCAGCACAGCCGCATTGACGACCTGTCCGGCGGCATGAAGCGCCGCCTGGTCATCGCCCGCGCCCTGCTCAATCAGCCCGACCTGCTGATCCTGGACGAGCCGACCACCGGGCTGGACCCCCAGGCGCGCCGCCTGGTGTGGCAGAAGCTGCGCGCCCTCCGTGCCCGCGGCATGACCATGATCCTCACCACCCACTACATGGAGGAGGCCGCAGAGTTGTGCGACCGGCTGGTGATCATGGACCGCGGGCGCATCGTGGCCCAGGGGACGCCGCAGGCCCTCGTCGCCGCGGCCGTGGGGCGCAGCGTGCTCCAGCTACGGGCGGACGCGGCCGGCGCCGCGGCGGTGGCCCGGCGGCTCGCCGGGGAGGGTGTGGCCTGCGAGAGGGTGGAGGATATGGTTTACTGCTACAGCCAGGATGATGACCTGCTCCGGCGGGTGGCCGCGGCGCTGGACGGGCAGGTCGCCGAGAGGACCATCCGGCTGGCGACGCTGGAAGACGTCTTCCTGCGCCTCACCGGCCACGCCTTGCAGGAGTAAGCAGCAGACAGCAGGCGGCAGGCAGAAGGCAGTCGTGCTCCCCGGTCTTCCTGCCTTCTGCATACTACTTTCTGCCTGCTGCGGGCAGGAGGAGCGCGAAGTGGGGTTGGACCTCAGTAAGGGCACGTTGCGGGTCTGGCAGCGGGACATGGACACCTTCCTGAGCCTGTGGAAGACCGAGTCTTGGCCGCCCTTCGTCGAGCCATTGCTGCACTTGCTGGCCCTGGGCTACGGCGTGGGCGCCTACGTCACCGGCATCGGGGGGCAGTCCTACATCCAGTTCATCGCGCCAGGGATCATCGCCTCGTCCGCCATGTTCTCGGCGTCCTTCGAGTGCATGTGGGGCACCTACTTCCGCATGGTGGTGCAGAAGACCTTCGACGCCATCATCGCCACCCCCGTGAGCGTGGACGACGTGATCCTGGGGGAGATCCTGTACGGGGCCACCCGGGGCCTGCTGGCGGGCCTGGGGGTCCTGGTGGTCGTGTCGGCGCTGGGGCTGGTGGCGTGGCCCGCGGCGGTGCTGGTGCTGCCCATCGCCTTCCTGTCAGGCATCATGTTCGCAGCGATGGCGGCCCTGTACACGGCCTGGGCGCCGTCGATGGGGGCGTTCAACTACTACTTCACCCTGTTCATGACGCCCATGTTCCTCTTCTCCGGGATCTTCTTCCCCCTGGAGCAGTTGCCGCCCCTGGTGCAGCGGCTCTCCTGGCTCAGCCCCCTGAGCCACGTCGTCCGCCCCTTCCGGGAGCTGGCGCAGGGGGGCTTCAGCCTGGCCGCGGCCGGGGATGTAGCACTGGTGACGCTCCTGGCGGCCCTGTTCAGCGCGCTGGCGGTGCTGCGGATGCGGCAGCGGCTCATCCGGTAGCCGGGCGGGGTATCCAGCCGAGAGGGTGCGGGGAGGACAATCGTAGGGGCGGGTTGCAAACCCGCCCCACGTTTCGCTGCGGGGTAGGGACGAGGGCTTACGCCTTGCTCTCCAGCATGAGCCACAGGGGGCCGGTGGTGACCTTCCAACCGTGGAGGTTGGACCGCTCGGCCAGGGCGCGGACCTCGTCGGGCGTGTAGGCTGCCCGTGCCGAGGCCAGGGGCTCGTCCAGGCGCCGGGCCAGCGGCGGGGCGATGAAGGTGCGCACCAGCCAGGCCACCAGCCAGGCCGGGCCGGGCACGTCCCGCCGGATGTCGAAGATGACGAAGCGGCCGCCGGGTTGCAGCACCCGGTTGACCTGGTTGAACGCGCCGATGGGGTCCTCCCAGTGGTGCAGGGAGAGGGTGCTCACCACCAGGTCGAAGTAGTCATCGGGGAAAGGCAGGCGCTCGGCGCTGCCCTGGTGGAACGAAACCCCTGCCTCCAGCCCGGCCCGCTCCAGGTTGCGGCGGGCAACGTCCAGTATCTCGGTGGAGGTGTCCAGGCCCACCACCGCCAGGCCGGGCTGCATGCGGGCCAGCTCCAGGGCCAGCCAGCCGGGGCCACAGCCCAGGTCCAGGGCCCGCTTGAAGCGCTTGTCCCGCAGGGCGTTGCGGGCGACCCAGGCGCTCATCACGCGCATCTGGGGCATCTGCGCCACCCTGGCGTAGGCCTGCACCATCTCCGGCTCAGCGATGGGAGCCATCCGGTGGGGCACCCGTTGGCGGGGCCGGAGCGCGCTGATAGCGCGGGCAGCGGCGACCGCCACCAGGACCACCAGCCCCGCCAGCGCCAGGAGGGGCGCCTGCCAGAGCGGAGCGCGCTGCACCTTGGGGGGTGTCCGGGTTCTCATGTCGCTCCTCCTCTCCCCACCACGCCATGGCCGGCGGGGGACGCATACGCCGTATGCGTCCCCTCAAGGTATAACGAGCAACAGAAGGGGCGGCCCCTGCCAACGAGGCCGCCCCCCTCGCGCACGGTCGCGGGTTAGACCTGGGGATAGTTGCCGTACTGGTTGCGCAGCTCCCGCTTGATGACCTTGCCCATCGGGTTGCGCGGCAGCTCCTGCATGAAGAAGACCTTCTCCGGACGCTTGTAGCTGGCCAGGCGCTCCCGGCAGAACTGGATAAGCTCGGCCTCGCTAGCGGTCGCGCCCGGCTTGAGCACGACCGCTACGCCGACGTTCTCGCCCCAGGTCACATCGTACAGGCCGAACACCGCCGCATCATCCACCGCGGGATGGGAGTACAGCACGTTCTCCACTTCCTCGGGGGAGATGTTCTCCCCGGCCCGGATGATCATGTCCGAGGCCCGACCTGCCAGGTACAGGTAGTTCTCCTCGTCCATGTAGCCCTGGTCGCCGGTGTAGATCCAGCCGCCCTTGATGGTCTTGGCGGTGCGCTCTTCGTCCTTCCAGTAGCCCGACATCACCCGGGTGCCTCGCGCCACCACCTCGCCCACCGTCCCACGGGGCACCTCGTTGCCGTACTCGTCTACCACCCGGATCTCCACGTCGGCCAGGGGCTTGCCCACGGAGGTGAGCCGCTTGAGGCGGCGTTGCCGCTCCTCAGGGGGCAGCCCGGCCGGGATGTGGTGGTCCTCCGGCGCCAGGGCCGTGATCGTGGCCGCGGTCTCGGTTTGGCCGTAGGCGTTGATGAATTGGGTGTTGGGGAAGACCTCCAGCGCGTGGCTGATGACCTCCAGGGGCATGGGGGCCGCGCCGTAGGTGATCACTTTCAGGCTGTTCAGGTCATACTTATTGAAGTCGGCGTGGTCCATGAGCTGCTTGAGCATGGTGGGGACCATCATGGCCCGGTTGGCCTTCCACTGCTGCACCAGGCCCATCCACTCCGTCGCCTCGAACTGCCGTTCCAGGATGAGGGTGCGGCCACCGTAGATGGCCGACATCACCGCCTGGGTGCCGGCGATGTGGTACAGGGGCACCGTCAGGATGTTGCGCTCTTCCTCAGCGTCCGGGTCAACCGGGGAGACGTTCGCCATGACGAAGCTGGTGAAGCTGTTGTAGGAGAGCATGACGCCCTTGGGGAAGCCGGTGGTGCCCGCGGTGTACATCAGGACCGTGGTGTCGGTGTCCTCGACCTCCCGGTAGGGTGGCTCGGCCTCGGCATACTGCTCCAGCAGGTCGTCGTAGTGCAGCCAGCCCTCCCGGCGGCTGTCCAGGGTGATGAAGTGCTGGACGGAGGGGATCTCCCCCTTGATCTCCTCGATGATGGGGGCGTAGCGGTCGCCGACCAGGAGCACCTTCATGTCGGCGGTGTTGATCATATAGGTGAACTCGGCGGCCCTGGCGCGGAAGTTCAGGGGCACGTAGATGCCGGCGCACTTGGCGGTGGCGAAGTAGGTCTCGATGCAGCGGGGCGCGTTCACCTGGATCAGGCCGACGGTGGTACGGGGTTCGACCCCGAGCGCCGCGAGGGCCGCGGCCAGGCGGTTCACCCGGTCGGCAACATCCGCGAAGGTGGAGACTTTGCCCTCGAAGATGATAGACGGTCTCTCCGGGCAAATCGCACTGGCGATATCCAAGAACTCGGTCGTGTTCATCCTGCGTTCTTTCCCCCCGGCGAAAAGTATCGCCCCTTATTATACGCAGAATAGCACGGGCGTCAAACGCGCAGGACCCGTTTCAGATTGGCGGTGGTGAAATTTCCCACTTGCTCCGGGGGCAGGTCCAGGACGTCGCCCACGCGCTGGGCCACCAGCGCCACCTCCGCGGGGCCAGGACCCTGACGTGCGGAGTCGGTCTCGAGGACCAGCCCGTCGCGAGGCAGGCGACGCAGCACCTCCAGTTGCTCCGCGCCCTCGGGTCGCAGGATGAGGCGGCCCAGGGAGATGACGAAGCCCAGGTCCAGGCAGCCCCGTGCGAAGGGCCAGTCCCCCCGGAAGCCGTGGATGACCCCGCCCACATCGGCGGCGCCCTCCTCCCGCAAGAGGGCCAGCAGGTCCTCCTGGGAGGGGCGGTCGTTGTGGGTCATGACGGGCAGCCGCAGCTCGCGGGCCAGGGCGATCTGGTGCCGCAAGAGCTCCCGCTGCTGGGGCTGCGTCGTAGGGCCGCGGGTGTAGTCTAGGCCGACCTCGCTGACGACCTTGACCCTAGGGCGGCGGGCCAGATCCCGCAGGCGGGCCTCCAGTTCGTCGCTCCAGGGCACGACCCACCAGGGGTGGATCCCCACCCCGGCGTAGAGGTCCGGGACGTGTTCGGCCAACGCTACGGCCTGCTCGCAGGTGTCCAGGGTCGTCCCGACCGTGACCATCAGCTCGACGCCCAGAGCGTGGGCGCGCTGGATGACGTCATCCCGCTCTGCTGCGGGGTACGAGTCCAGGTGGACGTGGGCATCGGAGTACATGCTGCGCTCCTTCTCTCTCGGCCGTAGCGATCGCTATCAGGAGAGCACTGGCCGGGCAGGGTCACTGCGGCGCGGTGGGACGGCGTGTCACCGTATCCAGCCAGAAGGCATTGAACCGGGCCTGGTCAACGCGGGTAACGACGCGCAGGCGGCGGCCGCAGCCGTCGATTCGCATTCGTAACCACACGACTTCCAGCGCCAGCGCCAGCGGGAGCGACTCGACCGTGACACCACTCCAGCCGAGAGCCACCGCACACGCCAGGGGATCGTGCTGAAAGTTGATGATGTCGCGTGGGAGTCCTTCGCAGGTACGGCCGTACCGCTCCTCGTTGCTCCAGTCCTGCGCGCACGCCTCAGCCTGTCGTGCGACCAGTTGGCCCAGCGGTCCCGCCCGGCGGAGCGCGGGCAAGTACGCTCTCCTGAGCGCGGTCTGGGCGGTCACTTCGATGGGGACGAGGGTGGTGCGGTCAGGGTCGGCCGACTCCAGGACCTGCTTGGCAGCGCTGGGGTCTGCCTGCACGTTGAAGTCCATCTCGTAGTCCCACGCAGGGAAGCCCGGTGGCGCGGGCGTGATGCTCCCGCCCATCAGGCACAGGGTCGCGTGCCGGAGCACGCCCGGCGAGCGGCGCTCCAGCAGGACGAGGTTGGTGAACGGCCCGATGGCTACGACGATCGCGCCGAGTTCAATGCTCTGCTTCAGAAGGTCAAGCGCCGCCTCCAACGGGCCAGGCGCCGGGGTCACCGGCTCAGGCCAGTAGCGTTCCTCGGGGGGAAAGCCGTAGTCCTGGAGCCGGAAGCAACCGAGGCCGACCTCCGCGCCGGCTGCAACCGGCACCTCATTCCGTCCGGCCAGGGCCAGCGCATAGCGGGCGTAGCCGGCACGCTTGCCCTGATGCTCCAGCACCGTCGTGATGCCGGTGATCGCAACATCGGGCCACGTCAGCAGCAGTGCGAGCGCACAGAGATCGTCAATGTCGCCGCCAAGGTCCGTATCGAGGTGTACCCTGGTCGGGGCCATCGTCGCCTCCGGTGGCGCTCTGCACTCGCTCCGCGCTTCAGGTTGGTTGCGGGGGCGGTCCTACTCCCTGAGGTCGGCCACGCTCCGCCGGGCCAGTCCCTCCAGCGCGGCCTGGAGCGGTCCGTTGCTGCCGATGCTGGTGGTGCAGGTGGGGTTGGCCCCCCAGTCCTGGGCGGCCGGGGAGAAGGCCCCGCCGGCCTCGGTGAGGATGAGGGCCGCGGCCGCCACGTCCCACCAGTGGGAGTTCCAGTTGACCGCGCCCTCCAGCCGCCCGGCGGCAACCCAGCACAGCTCCAGGGCGGTGGAGCCGTAGACCCGGACCCGGTATACCTGCTCCGTGGCCAGGTGCAGCAGGCGGCGAGCAGCCGCGGCGTCGGGGCGGCGCGGGCTGGGCGCGCCGCAGGCGATGACGGCCTCCCGCAGGTCGGCGCTGGTGGTGACGGTCACGGGCCGTCCGTTGCGGCGGGCGCCCTTACCCCGACGTGCCGTGAACAGCTCCCGGCGGAAGGGATCGTACACCGCCGCAGCCAGGACCTCGCCCGCTTCAGCGTAGGCCACCGAGACGCAGCACACGGGGTTGCCGCGGGCGTAGTTGGTGCTCCCGTCCAGGGGGTCCACCACCCACAGCCGGGGGGCGCGTGCGTCCACCGATGCCCCCTCTTCGGCCAGCACCAGGTCGTCCGGGCACACGGAGGCCAGGAACTCCCGGATGGCGGCCTCGGCCGCCAGGTCGGCGTCGGTGACGATGCTGGCAACGCCGTCCTGCACCTTCCAGGACAGGGCGCGTGCCGCAGAGAACCGCCCGGCGATGACCTGCCCGCCTATCCGCGCGCAGCGCGCCGCAATGGACATGAGATCGCCCATCCGCGTCTGTCCTCTCGCTCCATGCCGCAAAGAGCTGGTTGCCGGGATCTCTCGGTGCTCTCGGTGTGCTCTGGGGTGGATCGCTACGTCGCGCTGGCCCGCAGGGCCGCGCGGTGTTCCCGCCGCTGTTGGGCCGCCAGGCGCGCCTCCAGGGCCAGCCCCTGGTCCAGGCTCATGTCCAGCCCCCGGAGGATGGCGGCCTTGGCCCGGCGCACGGCCCCCTGGTCGAGGGCGACGAGGCGGCGGGCCAGGGCTGCTGCGGTGGGATACAGGTCGGCACGGGGCACCACCCGCTGCACCAGGCGGATGCGGCGGGCCTCCTGGGCGTCGATGAACTCGCCGGTCAGGAGCAGGGAGAGGGCGTGGGCCTCCCCCACCGTGCGGGGCAGGGTCTGGCTGCCGCCCGCAGCGGGGATGATGCCCAGGCCGGTCTCCGGCATGGCAAAGCGGGCGTCCTCAGAGCACACCCGCAGGTCGCAGAGCATGGCAATCTCACAGCCGGAGCCGATGCAGAAGCCGTGGATCGCCGCAACCAGGGGTTTGGGAAAGGTCGCCAGCAGACCCCACAGGTCCCGCTCCCAGCGCACCTGCCGGGCCTGTGCCGGCGGCGGTGCGGTCAGGAACTCGCTCAGGTCGGCCCCGGTGCAGAACGCCCGGTCGCCCGCACCCTGGAAGACGGCCACGCGCACCTCCGGATCGTCCCGGACCGCGTGCAGCACCTCCCACAGGTCATCCCGCATACCCACGCTGAGCGCATTGAGGCGCTGGGGGCGGTTGAGCGTGATCCAGGCGATATCGTCGGCCGGCTTGTCGTAGAGGAGGGTGGCGAAGGTCGTCATCTCTGGGGCTCTCCTGGCGCCACCGGTGCGGCCGGGGCAACCGCCTGGCCCCCTGACGCCGGCGGTGCGGCCTCCTGCGGCGGGATGGCGGCCAGTTCCTGCCAGTGAAAGACCCACAGCGCGATGGAGAGGAAGAGCATACCGAACCGGGTGCCGAACCGGGCGACCGCCTCGGGGCCCGGCTGCTGGGCGCCGATGAGCACCCCCACCAGCGCGGTCGCCGCCGCGCTGCCCCAGCCCAGCACCGCCAGGACCATGAGTCCCAGCAGGGCATACAGGTAGAAGCGGTGGACGAACGCCAGCACGCTGGACTTCGCGTCGGCCAGGTTGGGCAGGGCACGGTGCAGCCAGATCCAGTGGCCCAGCCACAGGGGAGCGGCCGCCAGCAGCATCCCCACCGACCGGGCCACGGTCTGGCGCACCCCGGTCGTGGTGCGGACGCCCAGCAGGAGGTCCAGCCCGGCATCCAGCCCGAAGAAGAGCGCCAGGTAGGTCGCGGCCAGGCTGACCAGGATCACCGCATACAGGTAGAGATAGAGGAGAAACATGGCGTACCTTTCTTTCCGTACTCGCAGCGCGGGGGTCGGCGTGGCTCTATCTCCCCTGAAAATGCGGCGGGCGGCGCTCCAGAAAGGCCCGAATGCCCTCGGCGCGGTCCTCGGTGGTCTGGAGGAGGAAATACAGGTCGGCCTCCAGGCGGAGGCCGTCCAGCAGCGGGTAGTCCATCCCGCTCCGCACCGCTTCCCGGATGTGGCGGGTTGCGATGGGCGCTTTGCTGGCGATAGTCCGGGCCAGGTCCATGGCGGTGCGCAGCAGGTCGGCCGCGGGCACCACGCTGCGCACCAGCCCCAGGCGGTACGCCTCGTGCGCGTCGATGGTCTCGCCGAGGAGGATCAGGTCCAGGGCCGCGCCCCGGCCCACAAGACGCGGCAACCGCTGGGTCCCGCCCCAGTGGGGCAGGTCGCCGCGGCCGACCTGGGGCATGGTGAAGGTGGCGGTGTCGGCAGCCAGGCGCATATCGCAGGCCAGGGCCAGCTCCAGGCCCATATCTGCACACCGCCCGGCGATGGCGGCCACCACCGGCACCTGAAGCTGGGCGGCCCCCTCCACCGCATCGGCCTGCCAGCGCCGCACCAGCGTCCGGTACTCGGCATCGCCCTCCAGGGACCACAGCGACGGGTCCTCGCCCACGGAGAAATCGCCCTGGCCGGTGAGCACGACCGCCAGCACCGCGGCGTCATCGCTGATGGCGCGGTAGGCGGCGGCGAGTTCCTGGGCCAGGGAGAGGTCAAGGGTGTTGCCCGTCTCCGGGCGGTTGAGGGTGAGGCGCACGACCGCCCCGTCGCGCTCCATGCGTATGCCTGACTCCGCCATACTCCCCTCCCGCGGCCGCGCGCTTGCCTCGTTGAGACGACCCATCTGGGGCAGGGTCGCGGGGAGTATAGCGAGCGCGCTCCAAATGTGTCAAGGTACGCTGTTGCACGGGCAGGGCTGCAGCGTGCTGGGAAGGAGGCAGGCAGGGGTTGCTTGTCTCTCTTTAGCTTCCATCATATGATAAGCCTTACCCTCATCATCGTGGCGCGTGGGGACTCCGCGAGGAGAGGTCGGCAGCCCGGAAGCTTGGCAGATGAAGGGAACCGACGGTGACGGACGAACCGCATCCCGAAGGCGCAGACGACCCACGGGCCATGCTGCCCGATGCCGACCTGCTGCCGCTGCTGCGGTCCACCGCGCTCTTCACTGGGGTGCCGGCGGAGGAACTCCAGGCCATCGCGGCGCGCCTCTCCCGCGAGCGTTTCGCCGCGGGCGAGACCATTCTCCGTGAGGGCGAGGTGGGTGATACCTGCTATCTCATCCGCCGGGGCCGGGCGGGTGTGGTGAGCCGGGACCTCATCGGACAAGAGGTCACCCTCGCCACCTTCGGCCCCGGCGCCCACTTCGGTGAGGTCGCCCTCGTCACCCAGGGCAAACGGACCGCCACGGTGCGGGCGCTGGAGGCGGTGGACGTCTACGTGCTCTCTCGCGCCGACTTTGTGCGGCTGGAGCAGACCTGCCCCGCCTTCGCGACCCATGTGCGCCAGCAGGTCCACCTGCTAACGGTAGACGCTTTTCTGCGGAAAGCTTCTCCCTTCGCGCACCTACCTGCCGCGACCATCCGCCGCCTGGCGGGCCAGGTGCGGAGCGAGCGCGTCCACGGCGGGGACATCGTCATCCACGAGGGTGAGGAGGGGAACCGCTGGTATTTGGTGCGGCAGGGCCGTGTGGAGGTGCTCAAGGGTGGCAGGCGGGTGCAGGTCCTCGAAGCGGGGGACGGCTTCGGTGAGGTTGCCCTGCTCGCCGCGGTGCAGCGCACCGCCACTGTGCGGGCGCTGGAAGCGACCGAGTTGCTGTCCCTGCCCAAGGCCGACTTCATGGCCATAGTCGAGGAGCACCCGGCCCTGCGCGGCCAGTTCCGCGAGTTCATCCGCATCCGCGTGGGGGCGTCCCTGGCGCAGACTGTGGTCGCCGCCGATCCGCGTGCCACGCTGATGCCGCACCTGGCCGGGGGTCGGCGGCGCTACTGGTGGCTGCTGCTCGGCGGGATCGCCGCGTTCGTGGTCCTCTCGGTGCTGGCGACCCGTACCCAGGCGCCAGCCATCATGTACGCCGTCCTCATCGTCGGCTCCTTCATCGGCCCGGTGGTCTACGTCACCAACCTGGCCGATGCCCACCTGTTGCCGGACCGTCCCCTGCGCCTGGCGGTGACCTTTGTGCTGGCGGCCGCGCTGGGCATCCCGCTGGCCTATGTCATCGAGACGTGGCTGGGCGTCCGGCACGGCGTCCTGGGCTCGTCGTTGCTCATTGGGGTCATCGAAGAGTTGGCGAAGGTAGTGGGGGTGGTCTGGCTGCTGCGGCGGGCCACCGCCCGCTTCCAGATGGATGGCGTGGTCTACGGGGCCGCGGCCGGCATGGGCTTCGCTGCCTTCGAGAATGTGCTCTATGGCCTGGCACGGGTCCATGCGGTGAGCGAGCTGCTGTCGGCACTCTGGCTGCGGACGCTGCTCGCCCCCTTTGGGCACGGCACCTGGACCGCCATCATCTGCGCCGCGCTCTGGCGGCAGAAGGGCGGGAGCGCCTCGCGGTGGGGCCTGCGGACCGGTGGGGCCTTCGCCCTCAGTGTCGGGCTGCACACCCTGTGGAACTGGCAGCCGGTCACGGGCTTCTGGCTGGTCGTGTGGCTGGTCGTCATCGGGCTGGTGGGACTGGAGGCGCTCCGGGCCATGATCGAGGGGGCCACCCGGGAAGCCGCGGCTGCGGTGGTGGCGCTGAACCCGGAGGTCGCCCAGGCGCGCGGGGCCGCTGCCGTCCAGGCAACCTGCCGGGGGTGTGGGCAGGTCTCACCCCCCGGCACCCACTACTGCGTCCGCTGCGGCGCGGCGCTGCGGCAGGAGCTTCCCCGGAGGTAGCGCGTGCTGGCGCGTCGGCGGCCCGCTCCCCAGGGCCACTTCCGACGAGCAAACGGCGCCGGGATGTGCTATGCTAGCCGGGAATCCCGGCCCATCCGCAGGCAAGGAGGCCCAACGTTGCCGGACCCCATACCGCCCGCGTCGGGGCGCATATTCTACGGCTGGTGGGTGGTCTTTTCCTCCGCAGCTATCATCCTCCTCACCGGGGCGACCTTCTTCTACGGCTTCGGGGTCTTCTTCCAACCCATCATTGATGAATTCGGCTGGAGCAACACCCAGGTCGCGCTGGCCTCGTCCCTGCGCTCTGAGGTCAGCGCCTTCGCCGCGCCGCTCATCGGCCTGGCAGTGGACCGCTTCGGGGTACGGCGGGTGCTCATCGCGGGCGTGCTCATCGTCGGCTTGGGCTTCGGCGCGCTGGCCCAGGTGCAGGACCTCCTCAGCTTTTACCTGGCGATGAGCCTGATTGCTATCGGCACCAGCGCCTCCGGGGGCAGCGCCGGCATCGTCGCGGTCTCCCGCTGGTTCGTGCGCAAGCGCAGCCGGGCGCTGGCCCTCATGACCCTGGGAGCCGGTTTCAGCGGGGTCATGGTGCCAGTGATTGCCATGCTCGTGACCCGTTTCGGGTGGCGCAGCGCGCTGATCGTGATGGGGGTCTTCGTCATCGGGGTGGGCCTCCCGCTGGCCCGGCGCATGCGCGACCGGCCGGAGGAGATGGGGCTCTGGCCCGATGGCGAGCCGCACCCCCCCGCAGACGGCACCGGAGCGCCGCCGACCGCGCCGATGCCGTCCCCCGCCGGGCAGGACCACGAAGGGATGGCGCTCGCCCAGGCGCTCCGCCGCCGGGAGTTCTGGCAGCTCACGGTGGCTATGACACTGGCGGGGCTGGCGAGCACGGCGGTGGTGGTGTACCAGGTGCCGGTGCTCCAGCACGCCGGGGTCTCCGCCGAGCTGGCGGCCCTCTCGGTGACCGGCCTGACGCTGGTCAGCGTCACCGGGCGGTTGGGCTTCGGCTGGATGGGGGACTTCTGGGACAAACGCTGGGTGATTGGGGCCTGCTTCGGACTCCAGACCGTGGGCATCCTCTTCTTCGCCGCCCTGGGGCCGGCCTGGCTGGTGTTCCCGTTTCTGCTCACCTTCAGCCCCGGCTTCGGGGGGCCGATCCCGGTGCGCCCGGCGCTCATGGCGCAGTACTTCGGCACGCGGGCGCTGGGCTCCATCCAGGGCAGCTTCATGCTGGCGCAAACCCTCGGCGCCGTCATCGGCCCGCTGGTGGTGGGGTACATGTACGATACCACCGGCAGCTACCAGGCCGCCTTCTTCGTCATGGCGGTCGTGAGCGCCGCCGCAGTGCCGGTGATGCTGACCGCGCCCCGGCCGCAGCACCCGTCGCTGCCAGCATGACCGTGGAGACGGCGCTATTGAGCCGTACCGCCACGGGGTAGGCCCGACGCCTATCAGGGCCGCAGGCGGCCTTTGATCAGGCCCACAACGGACCAGACTTCTTGCGTCCGCAACGCCAGCAGCCCGCCACTGTAGGCCGCGCCCCCTGCGGCCACGGCCAGGGCCAGGCGTGCCGCCAATCCCAGGGTCCCCGCGAGGGGCAGCGCGGCCTCCAGCAGCGGGACTAGCGCCAGCAGCACGCCCGCCATCCCCCCGGCGGCCAGCAGCGCCTTGCCCGCTAGGCAGCCGATCCCCAGCCGGCCCCAGCCGCCCACCTGCCAGCCCAGGAGCGCCAGCAGCAGGAGCGCGTGGGAGATCCACTGGGCGGAGTTTGCCAGGGCCAGGCCCGGCATGCCCAGCGGCTCCAGCAGGGCCAGCCCCGTCGCCAGGTACACGCCCACTGCCGCGACCCCCACGACGACCGGCGTCACGGTATTCTTGCGGGCATAGAAGGCGACGATGAGCACCTGGTCCACGGCCGCGGCGACCAGCCCCGGGGAGTAGGCCAGGAAGGCCAGCGCGGTGCGGCTGGTATCCGCGGGGCTAAACGCCCCGCGCTCGAATAGCAGCCGCACCACCGGCTCCCGCAGCACGACCAGCCCTACCGCGGCCGGGACCACGGCCAGCAGCACCAGCTTGATCCCCCAGCCCAGGGTCGTCCGGTAGCCCTCCAGGTCGGCGGGCGATGGCGCGGTGACGGCCTGGCCGGGGGTGCCGGTGGACGCATAGCGGGCGAGGGTGGGCAGCACGGCAAAGCTGACCGCGGTGGCGATCATGCCCAGCGGGAACTGGACCAGGGTGGTCGCGAAGCGCATGGCCGCCATGCTGCCCTCGCCGGTGCGGGAGGCCAGGTTGGTGTCGATCGCCACGCCCAGCAGGGAGACCACCAGCCCGGCCGCCACCGGCAGGTACAGCCGGTAGATACGCCGGACACCGGGATGCCGCCAGTCCGTGCCGAAGCCCAGGCGCACGCCCTCCAGTCCGCGGAACTGTACCAGCACCTGGAACAGGGTGCCCAGCACCACCCCGATGGCCAGGCTGTGGACGCCCAGGAAGCGCACCAGCAGCGGCACCGCGATGATAAGCCCCAGGTTGTAGGCCCCCGCGGCCAGGGCCGGAGGACTGAAGCGGCGCCGGGCATAGTGGTAGGCGGTCAGCAGCCCCGAAAGCCCCAGGCACCAGAGGGCCGGCAGCATCATCCGCAGCAGGTCGGCGGCCATGGCGCGCGTCTCAGGAGGGTATTCGGGGGCGAGCAGGTCCATGAGGGGCCGGGCGCCGACCATGCCCAGGCCCACGATGGCGGTCAGCACCACGGCCAGAATGCTCAGGAGCACACGGCAGACGCGGACAAGCTCGTCGCGCTGGCCCCGCGCCAGGTAATCGGAGAAGATGGGGACCAACGCCGCGGAGATCATGCCCCCCACCAGCAGGTCATAGAGTGCGGTGGGGACCCGCGCCGCAGCGGTGAACGCGTCGCTGCTGGCGCTGAGGCCGAAGTAGGCCGCGATGATCTGTTCCCGTACCACTCCCAGCAGGCGGCTGGCGAGGTTGCCGGCCCCGAGGAGCAGCGCAGCCCAGGCGAGCGCGGACGGCGGGCTGAGGATGGAGGACGGCGGGGAATCGGACGGGGTGCTCATCGCGCAGCATTCCGCAGGTGGGTGCGCCGCGCTCCCCCCCAGTCCCCTGGGTGCGAGGGAGGGCAGGGCCGCGTCCGTCCCGCTGGACCGCGCCGCGGGGCCGCAGGAGCGGTCCGGGCCGGGTCACTCACGCGCGCGGTCCTCGCGGAGGCGGCGCAACACCGTCTGCACCAGGTCGCTGGTGGAACGGCCGGGTACCAGGGGCAGCAGCACAACCCGGCCACCATAGGCAGCAACGACCTGCGCCTCGGGGAGCGGTGGCGCGTGGGGTCCGGCGTAATCGCCCCCCTTCACGTAGGTGTCGGGCTGGAGGGCCGCCACCAGACCTTCGGCCGTGAGATCGGCAAAGATGGTCACGTAGTCCACGCAGGCCAGGGCTGCCACCACCTCGGCCCGTTCGTCCTGGGGCACGATAGGACGCCCCGGCCCCTTGCGGGCGGTAGTGGCAGCGTCGCTGTTCACCCCCACGGCCAGGGCATCGCCCAGGGCTCGCGCCTGCTGGAGGTAGCGCACGTGGCCGACGTGGAGCAGGTCGAAGTGGCCGTTGGTGAAGACCAGGCGCTTGCCCTCGGCCCGCAACCGCTCCCGCTCCGCCAGCAGTTCCGCCCACGCAACCACCCGTCCCATACGCCCTACCCCAGCTGCCACGCCTGGAACGTATACAACGCCACGAAGCTGACCACCCCCACCGCCAGGAACTCCATGACCACCCAGGGGCTCAGCCGGTGCCGCAGGTAGCTCTGTAAGAGGCCAGTGCAGAGATAGAATCCGACCAGGAGGAAAGCAATCGTGAACGCGCCCTCCTGGGGCCAGAAGTGCAAGCTCAGCACGACCTCCGCCAGCCCCAGGCTCACGACGGTGGCGAAGACCAGGCGGCGGACCAGCGGGGCGGGCGTGTACCCCAGCAGTTCCAGGGTGAGGAGGCCCGCCACGCTCGACACCCCCCCGATCTTCACCGCCAGGGGCAGGTGGACCCGGTAGAGGGCGACAAACAGGAGGAACGCGGTGAGATAGGCCGCCAGGTTCAGCATCTCGCTCGCGGACCCGACCAGGCCGTCTTTCGCCACGAGGAGCACGTGCTTGCCTACCAGGAGCAGCCCCAGGGCAACCAGCGCCAGGACCCATCCCAGGCCCAGCGCCCAGGGTGGCTCCGGAGCGAAGGCCCGCAGGGAGAGGGCCATGGCGACGAGCAACAGTGCCGGCAGGCTGCTATGACTTACCCAGGCTACCAGATTCCAGCGCAGCAGCGCGGGGCGGAGTAGGAACACCGTGCCGATGCCGGTGGCCCCCATCGCCGCGCCTAAGGGGAGCCAGTGCCAGGGAGCCGGGACCACGAGCGCGAGCCCCAGGAGTGGCGCGACCCCTCCTAGCACGGCCGTCAGATGCAAGGGATGCAGCCGTGGTGCCATACGGCGGGATTGTTACACACGTGGCACGGGCCTGTCAAACCCTGGGGCTGGTCAGTGGGGCCACCAACGGGGACACCAGGGCAGGCCGCTGGTCCCGAGTTGCCCGTGCGGTACCCCTTTGTTATGATACCGTCAGGCAGATACCTCGCAGGGAGCACGACATCCGATGTATCACCGCATTGACCGCTCAGCCGGCAGGGTCCGGGTGGTCGAGAGTTACAAGGACGAGATGTTCAGCGCGGTGTTCGTCGGTGCGCTGGGCCTCTTGGCGCTGTCCGTAGTGGGGCAGGATGGCGCCGCGCTGGCTGCGGGCGGCGGGCTTACCCGTGGCCTGCTGATCGGCATGGCCTTCGGCAGCGTGTTCTTGCTGTCCATCGCCTTCTCCTCCGGCCTGGGCCGCATGGCGCGGGGTCTGGGCCGGGGCCGGGTCATCGAGGTGGACCTGCGGCGTGGGCGGTACCGTCGCTATCAGCGCCAGTGGTTTGTCCGCAAAATCGGTGCGGGCTGGCAACCACTGCCGGACCCCCCCCAGGGCGCTCGGGTGGTCTGGAAGGGCGCCCGGAGCCAGACCGCGCTGCGTCTGGGCCAGGGCAGAACCTTCTTCTTTGTCACCCAGCCGGGGGAGATCGGTGACGAGATGGATCAGCGGCTGGTGGCTGCCCTGAACCAGGAGTTGGCGGCCCAGGGAGTGACGTCCCCAGAGGTCAACACCCCGCCCGAGCGCCCCCGCCCGACGCTCCGCACCCGCTGGCGCAGCGCGTGGGAATACCTGTCCGTAGTCTTCCTGGTCATCATCTTCGTGGAGTTCGTCCGCGGCGTGATGATGGTGACGCTCGTCCTGGAGTACCTGTCGTAGTAGCCGGGTGACGCCGGTGGCGCTGTCACCTTACAGTCAGGTCAGGCGTCTCCCGTACTCTGGCTCGTATCGCGTGTCCCGTCCCGTGCGCCCGCCGGGACCTACCGGGCGATCCCTCGTGTAGCGCCCCTGTTGGGTCACTCCCTGGATGATGACCGCATCGCCAGGGCTTTTGTTTTCTGATGGGGACGTGCCTCCTCCCACGGTAGGGCGGTGCTACCGATCTGCCGCAGGTAGCGCAGGCTGAGCGCCGCAGCCCCATGTGTCAGGCGAACGACCGTCGGCAGCAGCAGGCTTCCGGGAAGCGTGCTGCGCAAGGGCTACGCGGCGGAGGCAGATTATGGTCACGAGGCAGGTGGTTATAGGAGTTCGGAATTGAGGGCTTGGTGCGCAAAGGTAGGTACTGTACGGGTAAGGCGTTGGAGCACATCTCTGGGGGATTCGTCGTAGTCGGCTGCTTGCTCCTGCAACACCTGTGTCATCCTTTCGGGGTTTAAGGACCAAAGATGGCAAAGGAACGTGTCGAGGCGCTGAACCTCGATGTCATACGGACGGCATGATTCGGGCGGGAAGTCCTTAACGTTATTGGTGACGATTACCGCGGCACCACCTCGAACAACAGCGGCAAGTACATGGCGGTCCTTCTCATGGTTGGTCATAACAGGAATAAGGTCTTGGTAGCCATCCACGGCCGCATCGGGGAAGCTGAGGCGCATAAAGGCAAAGCGACGGTCAATGTCTCGGTGGACCTCAGGGGGCAGCTTGCGTTTTATCGCACGGGCCGCCTCTTCAAGGATCTGCTCCGACCAAATAGGGCGGAACAAGTCTTGTTCGGCGGCCCGTAGCACGGTATCAATGGGCGCTATCGAGTAGATAACATCAGCATCCAAGAGGACGGTGAAAGGCAAGACGCTACCCTATTCGCTGTCCCTGTCCAGCAGCCCGAGTCTTTGGGCGTCCTGTGCCATAGTAGCGAAAGCTTCCCGCCGTACTTGGCTGCGGCGCTGGCGGTAGGCCATGAGGTCTTGGATCTTCACGCGCCGGTGTGTCCCGACCTTGCGGTACGGGATTTCTCCCGCCTCTAGCAGCTTCATGAGGTAAGGACGCGAGATGTTGAGTACATCGGCCGCCTGCTGTGTTGTCAACTCGGCGTCAACGGGAATGATGGTGACCGCCCGACCACGGGCAAGCTCCTGTACCAGTTGGGTCAGCAGGGTGGAGACCGATGCAGGAAGGGGCAAGCGCTCACCATTCGGTCCTACCAGGGCGGGTATCTGCGCGCGGGCACACGACTGCTGTAGCAACTCAACGATCTGTCGGATGGCCGGGGCTTCAGCGGCCGGCGCAG
This sequence comes from Chloroflexota bacterium, assembly GCA_016210175.1. Taxonomy (GTDB): domain Bacteria; phylum Chloroflexota; class Dehalococcoidia; order SHYD01; family JACQUQ01; genus JACQUQ01. Next base: position 21,293 of record JACQUQ010000248.1, read on the forward strand.
AGACCGTGCTATGCTCCGGTACCGTCGGCACAGTTCACCTCCTCCTGTACCCCCTCTCAGGATAACGTATTCTATCATATATCCGCAATAACCGAAACCCCTCTACGGCTTTGCCCTCTATGCCACCTTGGGCTCCCGCTGCCCGCGGCGGCCGCTGCACCAGGTGCGATACTTTTTCTACACCGGGCCGTGGGAGGTGGACGGGGCGATGGTATGGCCTCCCGGTATACTCCCCCTCAGTGAACGGTAGGCGCACGACACGACCGGAGGAGGAATGAGGATGGGCGGGGCAATGATTACCATGCTGGCGACCTGGAGCTGTGCGTATTGTGGCCGTACTCTGGCACGGGTGCGCCTGGCCGGGGGTGAGGTCGTGAGCCTGCCGTGTAGCTGCCGCAAGCCAGAAGCGGCACGCACACGCATGGATGGGGCCGGGCAGATGCCCGGCCCGCTCATTCTGCGGTGGTGTGCTCCCGGTGCCGGGGTAACCAGCGGTTGACTCGTCGCATGGCGGTGTCCTCTCCCTGGGACGCCGTACCCGTGGACGAAGTACCCCCAGGCCACCTACGTGTTCAAACGTTCTTCCGGCGCCTCCCCTGCACGTCTGCACTGTCCCTGTGACGAAACACGAGCCGCAAAAGCGGTATAATGGCGCCATGAAGCTGCCCGATCCGGAAGACCTTGTCCGAGCGATCCGCGCCGAAGGCGTCCGCGATCCTCGCGTCCTTCCGGCCTTTCGGACGGCGCCGCGGGCGGAGTTCGTCCCGCCCGACCTGGTGGCGCAGGCGTACTCCGACGAGCCGCTGCCCATCCCCCACGGGCAGGTGGCCACCCAGCCCTCGTTGGTGGCGAAGATGATCGCGGCCCTCGGCCTCACCGGTTCCGAGCGGGTCCTTGAGGTCGGCACGGGCTACGGCTTCCAGACCGCGCTGCTGGCCCGGCTATCCCAGTTCGTTGCGAGCATCGAGCGCTGGCCAGACCTGGCCGAGGCTGGCCGGGCCAACCTCGCCCGTCAGGGCATCACCAACGTCGCAGTTGTCGTGGGCGATGGGACGCAGGGCGTGCCCCAGCAGGCCCCCTTTGACGCCATCATCGTTTCGGCGGCGTTCCCGCAGGTCCCGCCGCCGTTGAGCGAGCAGCTTGCCCCCGGTGGGCGGCTGGTCCAGCCTATCGCTCCGGGAGGCGAGGAGGAAGTCGTCCTGTTCGAGCAGGGACCCCAGGGGCTCCTCCGCCGCTGCACGGTCGCGCTGGCCCGGTTCGTCAGGCTCTACGGCACGCACGCGTTCCCGGAGGCGCGCCAGCGCCCGTGACGGTTCTGGGGCTTCCCCTGGTTTGCACCGGGGTGGATGGGAGCAGGTCTCCCGGAGTAATGGAGCGTGACACCTGTGGCTGGAGCGGAAACGTACGTCATCGTAGGAGCGAACCTGGCCGGCGGGCGCGCGGCCGAGGCGCTCCGGGCGCGCGGCTTTGCCGGGCGGATCGTCCTGGTCGGTGAGGAGCCGGACCGCCCCTATGAGCGGCCACCGCTGTCGAAAGGGTATCTCCAGGGCGCGTACCCGGAGGAGAAGCTGTTCCTCCGACCGCAGAGCTACTACGATGAGTACGCTATCGAGCTGCGACTGGGCGTGCGCGCCACGGGGCTGGAGCCGGCCGAGCGGAGCGTGGCGCTGGCGAGCGGCGAACGCCTGCGCTACGACAAGCTGCTGATTGCGACCGGGACTCAGGCCCGGCGGCTGGATGTGCCGGGGGGCGACCTGGAGGGCGTGTACGCCCTGCGGACCTTGCGGGACGCGCGGCGGCTGGCGGCGGCCCTTCAGCAGGCCCAGCGGGTGGTCGTCGTCGGGGCGGGGTTCATCGGGCTGGAGGTCGCGGCATCGGCGCGGGTGCGCGGGTGTGCGGTGACGGTGCTGGAGGCGGCGGCGGTGCCGCTGGCGCACGCCGTGGGCGCGGAGTTGGGCCAGGTGTGCGCCGCCATCCACCGCGACCACGGGGTGGATCTGCGGGTGTCATGTGCGGTCCAGGGATTCCGCGGGTCGGAGCGGGTGGAGCAGGTGGTGCTGGCCGACAGCACGGCCATCGCCTGCGATATCGTCGTGGTGGGCGTCGGGGTCACTCCGGCGGTGGCGTGGCTGGCCGGGTCGGGGATAGCCCTGGAGAATGGCGTGCTCGTCAACGAGTACACCGAGACCAGCCTGCCGGACGTGTACGCCGCGGGCGATGTCGCCAACTGGTGGCATCCACGCTGGGGCCAGCGGCTCCGGGTGGAGCACTACGACAACGCCCAGCATCAGGGCCTTGCCGCCGCCCGGACCATGCTCGGCGAGCGCGAACCCTACGCCCCGGTGCCCTACTTCTGGTCGGACCAGTACGATCTGACCCTCCAGTATGTGGGGTACGCGCCGGGCAGCGACCGGATGGTGGTCCGCGGCAGCGTGGCGGCACGGTCCTTCACGGCGTTCTCCCTGCGCGGCGACCGGGTCCGGGCGGCGTTCTCCCTGGGGAGGCCGCGGGAGTTGATGGCGGCTCGCCAGTTGATCCGGGCGCAGAAGCCGGTGGATGCGGCAGTGCTTGCAGATGAAGGGGTCGAGCTGCGGACCCTCGCGCGGTGAGCCACGGGTTCCGGCCTTTGCAAAGCGGGAAACTCGCGCCCCTGGGAACCGGGTGCGCTTCCCATTCAGGGCAATCGCATTATGAAAAGGGCTGGCGGAGAGGAAGAAGACGGAGCATACTGGGCGGGTCAGGAGGAAGGGAGAGGGAGGAGGCCCGCCATGCCCGACCAGCCGTCGTGCCGTA
>JACQUQ010000250.1 GCA_016210175.1 Chloroflexota bacterium
CCTGCGCACCGGCGAGCGCAGCCGCTTCTACGAGGCCTTGATGGACCGGCTCAAATAGTTACCCAGGACTGAGGACTCAGGACTGAGTGGCAACGCCCCTCCTCCCTCAGTCGTCCACCCTCAGCCCTTGCCGAAGGCTTCCCGTGCTCCTGGAACTGACCATCAGCAACATCGCCATTATTGACCGCCAGACCCTGGAGTTTGGGCCGGGGTTGGCGGTGATCACCGGCGAGACCGGTGCGGGCAAGAGCATTCTCGTGGATGCCCTGGGCCTGGTGCTGGGGGCGCGGGCCGACCCCGGCCTCATCCGCGCCGGGGCAGAGACCGCCCGCGTGGAAGGGGTCTTCCAGGTGGACGACCCTGCGGCAAACGCAGAGCCGCGCGCGGCCCCGGACGGCCCGCTGGCGGCGCTGCTGGCCGAGCACGGGATCGAGCCGGAGGACGGGATCCTGGTGCTCTCCCGGGACTTGCAGCGCACCGGCCGCAGTATCGCCCGGATCAACGGCCGCACCGTCATGGTCAGCGTCCTGCAACAGGTCGGCCAGCGTCTGGTGGACATCCACGGGCAGAGCGAGCACCTGTCCCTGCTGCGCCCCGCCGAGCATATCGAGTTCCTGGACCGCTACGCCGGGCTCCTGGGGCTCCGGGCGGCGGTGGCGGAGCGGGTGGCCGCTCTGGGCCGGCTACGCGGGGAGCGGCGGCGTCTGGCCCAGCAGGAACAGGACGCCGCGCGCCGCGCCGAGTTGCTCCAGTTCCAGGTGCAGGAGATCACCGCGGCGGCCCTCCAGCCCGGCGAGCAGGAGGCCCTGGCAGAGGAGATCGCCCTGCTGTCCAACGCCGAGCAGCGGGCGCGCTTGGCCCATGCCGTCTATGCCGCGCTGTCCCAAGGCGGCGGCGGGTTGCCCGGTACCGCTGACCTCCTGGCGCGCGCCGTCGCCGACGCCCGTGAGCTGGCCCGCCTGGATGGGCGCCTGGCCGAGCAGGCCGCGTCCCTGGAGGAACTGGCCTATCATCTGGGCGACCTCGCCCGCGCGCTGCGCGCTTACCGCGATACCGTGGAGTTCGACCCGGCCCGGTTGCAGGCCGCCAGCGAGCGCCTGGAACTGGTGCGCACCCTGGCACGCAAGTACGGCGGCAGCGTGGAGGCGGTCCTGCGGTTCGGCGCGGAAGCCGCTCAGGAACTGGCGGACCTCACTCACCGGCAGGAGCAGCGGGAGGAACTGGATCAGGCGGAGGAGGCCGCCCGCCGGGCTGCCGGCGCGCTGGCCGGGGAGCTCTCCCGGCGCCGCGCCGTGGCCGCCCTGGACCTGGCCCGCGCCGTGGAGGCAGAACTGGCAGCGCTCCACCTGCCCCAGGTGCGGTTTGCGGTGGCGGTGGCGCAGCGTGAGAACCCGGACGGCCTGCCCGTCACCCAGGATGCCCCGGAGTCGGCCAGCGTCTGCTATGCCTTTGACAGCACCGGAATCGATACAGTAGAATTTCATATCTCCGTGAACCCGGGGGAACCCGTGCGGCCGCTGGCCAAGGTCGCCAGCGGCGGGGAGACCTCCCGGGTGATGCTTGCCCTCAAGACCATCCTCAGCCGGGCCGACGTCATCGGGACCCTGATCTTCGATGAGGTTGACGCCGGGCTCGGTGGTCAGGCCGGGTACGCCGTGGGCCAGAAGCTGGCCCAGCTCGGGAAGGAGCACCAGGTGGTCGCCATCACCCACTTGCCGCAGATCGCGGCCTTTGGCGAGGTCCACTTCGCCATCGCCAAGCGCGAGGAGGGGGGCCGGACGACCACCACGGCCAGACGCCTGCGGGCGGACGAGCGGGTGGACGAGATCGCCCGCATGATCGGCGCCGGACTCACCAGGGCCGCACGCCAGGCCGCACAAGACCTGCTCCACCGCGCCCAGGAGAGCACAAGAGGCCGCACGCCCGGCCCGACCGCTGCGCCGGGCACCCAGGCGACGCTGCCCTTGCTGGGCGATCTCTTGAGGGAGGCCTGACCGATGGACATCCGTATTGAAAAGGCGACCATCGCCGACGTGCCAAAGATCCACAAGCTGGTGAACGATTTCGCCGACCGGGGAGAGATGCTGCACCGCTCCCTGGCGGAGCTGTACGAGAACGTGCGCGACTTCATGGTCATCCGGGACGGGGAGGAACTGGCGGGCTGCGCCTCCGTACACGTCGTCTGGGCCGACCTGGCGGAGATCAAGGCCGTGGCCGTCTCGGAGGAACACCAGGACCAGGGGCTGGGCCAGACCCTGATGCAGGCGTGCATCGAAGAGGCCCGGCGCCTGGGCATCGCCACCGTCTTCGTGCTGACCCACAAGCCGGGGTACTACGAGAAGCTGGGCTTTCAGCTAGCCGACGTGATGCACCTGCCCCGCAAGGTATGGGGGGAGTGCCTGCGCTGCCCCAAGTTCCCCCACTGCAACGAACTGGCCCTGGTGATGCACCTCCAGCCCGACGGCTCGGCGGTGTGGACCCAGCAGGGCGGCGTCACCGTCCAGGAACTGGACCTCATCCCCGCGCCCCACGGCCCCCGGCCACGGCTGGGCCTGTAGCGCGGACCCACCCCGTCGCTGACCCCGACGCGGGAACACGACACGAGCCCCTGATTCCGCAAGCAGGTGCTACCACAGGAGGGCAGGGCCCCGACCCTGCCCTCCCGTATGTCTTCGCACGGAGGGGACCATGGCGGACATCGAGCATGTCATCGTGACCCGGCGCATCTACGAAGGCCGCATCCTCAACCTGCGCGTGGATACCGCCCAGTTCCCCGACGGCCGCACGACCACCCGTGAGGTCGTCGAGCACAGCCCCTCGGTGGTGCTGGTGCCCCTGGACGACCACGGCAACGTGCTGCTGGTGCGCCAGTACCGCCTGGCCGTGGGCCACACCCTCCTGGAGTTGCCCGCGGGCGGCCTCAATGGGCAGGAGACCCCGGAGGTCGCCGCCGACCGGGAGCTCCGGGAGGAGACCGGCTATGCGGCGGCGCACCTGGAGCGCCTGGGGGGCTATTTCGCCAGCCCCGGCTACTGCTCCGAGTATCTGCACCTCTTCCTGGCGACGGGGCTGCACGAGGCGCCCCTGGACGCCGACCATGATGAGTCCATTGACGTGGTGCGGGCGCCCCTCCGGGAGGCCGTGTCGCTGATCGAGCGGGGCGAGGTTCAGGACGCCAAGAGCGTGGCCGGGCTGCTGTGGGTCCTGCACCGCCTGGGCCGGTGAGGGCCGGCTGGCCCGGAGGAGTTCGCCTTGACTTTGGTTTCGCGGGGCGCCTAGAATGGGGGAGGAGGATGCGTCAGATGGCTGATGACCGCCCCGCTCCGCCCGGTGCGGCGCTCCATGAGAAGACGGCAACCCAGGGCCAGACGGCCGCGCCCCCTCCGACCCCCGCGTACCTGTGGCATAACGGACGCCTCGTTCCCTGGCAGGATGCCACCGTCCACATCACCCAGATCGGCTGGACCGCCATCTCCGCAGTCTTTGAGGGCATTCGGGGCTACTGGAGCAACGAGCGCCAGGACCTCTACCTGTTCCGCCTGGACGAGCACCTGAAGCGCTTGGCGCGCTCCATGAAGCTCATGCGCATGGCCCCGGCCGTGAGCGCCGCGGACCTGACGTCGGCGATGCTCGACCTGCTGCGGGCCAACGAGTTCCGGGAAGATGTCTACGTGCAGCCGCTGGTGTACTTTGCCGGCGGGGTGCCCGGCTACCGGGCGGCCTACACCCAGCCCACCGAAGTGCTCATCACCGCCCGGCCCGCGCCCTCGGCCCTGAAGACCGGCCGGGCCAGCCACTGCTGCATCAGCTCCTGGGTCCGCCTGGCGGACCACGTGATGCCTCCCCGGGCCAAAGCCCTGGCCAACTACCAGAACAGCCGCCTGGTCTCCACCGAGGCGCGCATCAACGGCTACGATGGCGGCATCATGCTCAACGAGCGGGGCAAAGTCGCCGAGGGCGCCTACGCCTGCATCTTCCTGGTGCGGGATGGCGTCGCCGTGACGCCCCCGGCGACCGCGGGCATTCTGGAGAGCATCACTCGCGCCTCCCTCCTGGAGGCGCTCCCGCAGGTGCTGGGGGTGCCGGTGGAGGTTCGGGAGGTGGACCGTACCGAGTTGTACCTCGCGGATGAAGTCTTTCTGTGCGGCACCTTGGCGGAGATCGATCCCGTGGTCTCGGTGGACCGCTATTCCGTCGGCACGGGCGAGCCTGGCACGGTGACGCGCCGCCTGGAGGACCTGTACCACGGCCTGGTACGGGGCACAGACCCGCGCTATCCTGCGTGGCGGATTCCGGTGTATCACGATGCGTGAGAGGCAGACCACAGTTGGGGGCAGCCACCGCGTGACCGGCGGCGTGCTGCGGGGCAAGGAGGAGCAGGGTGATTATCGGTGTTCCCAAGGAGATCATGGATCAGGAATACCGGGTGGCCGCGACGCCGGACATCGTCGCGCTGCTGGTCGGGCACGGACACCGGGTCCTGGTGCAGGCGGGCGCAGGCGAGGGATCGGGCTACCCCGATAGCGCGTACCGGCAGGCGGGCGCGGCGCTCGTCCCCGACGCCGCTTCCGTCTGGCACGCCGCCGACCTGGTCATCAAGGTCAAAGAGCCCCTCCCGCCCGAGTACCCCCTGCTCCGCCCAGGCCTGACCCTGTTCTGCTATTTGCACCTGGCTGCCAAGCCCGACCTGGCCCGCGTGCTGCTGGAGCGGGGCACCACCGCCATCGCCTTCGAGACGGTGCAACTGGCCGATGGCTCCCTGCCCATCCTCTCCCCCATGAGCGAGATCGCCGGGCGTGCCGCCGTGCAGATCGCTGCCCGCTACCTGGAGCGGACCAGCGGCGGCGTGGGGCTGCTGCTGGGCGGGGCTGCGGGCGTGCCGCCCTCCCGCGTAGCCGTGCTGGGCGGCGGCGTCGTCGGGACCTGGGCGGCGCAGGTGGCCCTGGGCATGGGCGCCACGGTCACGGTTATCGACGTCAACGGCGAGCGCCTGCGCCACTTGCAGGGGACGCTCTCCGGACGCCTGTACACGGCGTTCTCCAACCCGGCCACCATTGCTGAGGCGACCGGCGCGGCCGATGTCCTCATCGGGGCGGTGCTGGTGCCGGGGGCGCGTGCGCCCAGGCTGGTCACGGCCGACATGGTGGCCGCCATGCGCCGGGGCTCGGTGATCGTGGACGTGTCGGTGGACCAGGGCGGCTGTGTGGAGACCACGCGCCTGACCCACCACAGCAACCCGACCTACGAGGTCCACGGCGTCATCCACTACTGCGTGGGCAACATCCCCGGCGTGGTCCCCCGGACGTCCACCCACGCCCTGGCCCATACCGCCTACCCGTACTACGAGAAGCTGGCTACTCTGGGCGTGCGAGAAGCCCTGCTCTCGGACCCCGCGCTGGCGAAGGGGGTCAATGTCTACGCCCGGCACCGACCCACGTCCGGGTGGCGGAGGCCCTGGAGTTGCCCGCAACGTCGCTCATGGGGCTGCTCACGACCGACCCGGCGTCCGTCCAGGGGGCAGCATGAAGGGGCGCCGCACCGAAGGCGGCCGCCGGCCTATCGAGCGTCTGGTCTCGGCCGGCGGTGTCGTCTACCGCCGCAGCGATCACCAGGTCCAGGTGCTGGTGTGCGGCCGCAAGGATCCACCCCTGTGGGCCTTGCCCAAGGGCACGCCCAACTCCGGCGAGAGCATCGAGCAGACTGCCCAGCGCGAGGTCACGGAGGAAACCGGCGTGCAGGTCCGTATCGTGGAGAAGCTGGGGAGCATCCGCTACTGGTTCAGCCGTCCGGACGGCGTGCGCTGTCACAAGGTGGTCCACCACTTCTTGATGGAGCCGGTGGGGGGCGACCCCTCCCTCCACGATATTGAGTTCGACACCGTCGCCTGGTTCCCGGTGGAAGAAGCCCTGCGCCTGCTGACATACCCCAATGAGCTGGCGGTGCTGGAGCGGGCGGTAGCGGCTATCACGGCTCGCAGCGGTACCGGCCCGGCGACCCGTGATCCGGCAGAGCTCGGGAGAAGAGGATGATGGAGACCCGGGGCGAGAAGGTGCTGCTGCGAGACAAGACCCTGGACGATGCCATTGACGACTATCGCTGGCGGACCGACCCGGAGTTGGCCACCTTCGATGCGGTACCGCCGCTCCGGATGGCGTTTCAGGATTTCCTGACCATCTACAGCGAGGAGTTGCGCTATCCCACCCCGCGCCAGAAGAACTTCGCCATCGTCGACCTGGCTACGGGCAAGCACATCGGCAATATCATGTACTACGATATCGATGAGTACCGCCGTCAGGCCGAACTGGGCATTATGATCGGCGAGCGCGAGTACTGGAGCCACGGCTACGGGACGGACGCCCTGACGACGCTGCTGCGCCACATCTTCTCCACGACCCGGCTGGAACGCATCTACCTGCACACCCTCGACTGGAACCACCGCGCCCAGCGGGCCTTTGAAAAGGTGGGCTTCGTGCCCATCAGCACCGTTACCCGCCGGGGCCACACCTTCGTCGCGATGGAGATCTACCGCGACCGGTTCGAGTCCGGCAAAAGCCCCGCCCGGACCCAGGTCCAGGCCCAGGACAGCACCCGCGCCGACGCCTGCCGCGCTCCCCCAGCAGCTTGGTCGGCCCAGCCCTGCCACCTGCCTGCCGTGCTTGACAGTGCCAGGGCTTTCGTTTCTCATCAGGGAGTGTGCGTCGCACACCTTACGTGCCAGAGTAGTGGTCATGCCCGGCGGGGTGCGACCGGAGAGGAAAAGCGCTCGTGGTGAGCCCTTCGGCAGACCTCTCCTGAGCTGTCGCAGGGCCCAGGACGGGCTTGTCGAACCACGGGCGGCCCGCTCATCCTTCGACAGCTCAGGATGAGCGGGCTAGGTTCAGGTCAGCAACGGAGGCAGCATGCGGATCGGGCTTATCTCGGACACCCACGTGCCGGCGGCCACCTACGAGATCCCCTATCAAGTCGCCCGCGCTTTTGCCGGGGTAGACCTTATCCTGCACGCGGGGGACATCTACGCGCCGTTCGCGCTCGACTGGCTGGAGCGTATTGCCCCCGTCTATGCAGTCCTCGGCGGCAGCGTGGACCGCATGGACGGCGACCCCCGCATGGCCGAGCGCCACCTCCTCACGCTGGAAGGGGTGAGCCTGGGGCTTATCCACATGCTGACGCTGCCAGGTCTGCTCGCCGAGGTCTTCCCGGGCACTATCGGCCAGCTTTTCCCCCACCACCAGAGCGTGCGCAAGGCGGTACAGCACGTTTTCAACCACCCGGTCGATGTCGTGGTCTTCGGCGATACCCACTACGAGACGCTGGAGTGGCACGACGGCGTCCTCTTCGTGAACCCCGGCAGCCCCACCCTTCCGCGGCAGATGCGCAGGCTAGGCCACGTCGCCCTGCTGGACATCGACAACGGCCGGGTCGAGGGCCGCATCGTCGATCTGAACGAGTACACCGTTGCGGGGATGCCCGAGGCGCGCTGGATATAGCGCCGTTTTTGTGGCTGAGGTTATCCCTCCCAGCAGGCCGCTTGCCTGCTCGAACTACTCCCTGGGCTGTTGTATGCGCACCGGCGCCCCCCGCCGGCGTGCTCCTTGCCCTACCTCCCTCACCGGCGCCCGGTAGCCCTCCAGGAACTCGTCTAGGTAGTCCGGGTAGCGGCCCGACAGGATGGCCTCCCGCGCCCCGGCCATCAGCCGCACCAGGAATCGCACGTTATGTCCAGTTGCCAGGCGGTAGGCCAGGGGCTCCTGGGCCAGAAACAGGTGGCGCAGGTAGGCCAGGGAGAAGTCCCGGCACAGGAGGCAGTCGCACCCGTCCGCTGCCGGGCCGAAGTCGTCCCGGTAGCGGGCGTTGCGGATGTTGATCCGCCCCCGGCGGGTGTACAGCCCGCCGTTGCGGGCGACCCGGGTCGGCAACACGCAGTCGAACATATCGATGCCCCGCGCCACGCCTTCCAACAGGTCGTCCGGCGCGCCCACGCCCATGAGGTAGCGGGGCTTATCAGCGGGCAGCAGCGGCGTCGTCTCCTCCAGCATGGCATAAGTCAGCGCCTTGGGCTCGCCCAGGCTCAGCCCACCCACCGCGTAGCCGGGGAAGTCCAGCCCCGCCAGGAAGCGGGCCGACGCCTGCCGCAGGGCGGACATCGTCCCCCCTTGCACGATGGCAAAGAGCCCCTGGTCGGGGCGGGTGTGGGCGGCGCGGCAGCGCTCGGCCCAGCGGTGGGTCCGCTCCAGGGCGACCCGCAGCCGGGCCGCCTCCGAAGGATAGGGCGAAGGCTCATCCAGCACCATGGCGATATCGGCGCCCAGGGCCTCCTGAATGGCGACCACCCGCTCCGGGGCGAAGCGGTGGGGCGTGCCGTCCAGGTGGGAGGCGAACTCCACCCCATCGTCGTCGATGGACTGGCGATGGGCTAAGCTAAACACCTGAAACCCGCCGCTATCGGTGAGGATGGGGCCGGGCCAGCCCATGAAGCCGTGCAAGCCCCCGAGTTGAGCGATGAGGTCAGGGCCAGGGCGCAGAGCCAGGTGATAGGTGTTGCTGAGGATGATGGCCGCGCCGAGGGCCTTCAGTTCCGTGGGGTCGAGGGCTTTCACGGTGGCCTGGGTGCCCACGGGCATGAAGACGGGGGTCGGGATGGTGCCGTGGGGAGTATGGAGCAGCCCGGCCCGCGCGCCGGTGCGTGGGCCGGTGGCCTGGAGATGGAAGGTGACAGGGTGGCTGGTCAGTGTGGCCTCGATACTCACTGAATTACCAACTCGGCTGGCGGACGGTCAGGCCGGGGACACGCTGGAACTCGCGCAGGTTATAGGTAACGACCTCGTATCCATAGGCCAGAGCGGTGGCGGCGATGATCATATCGTGGCTGCCGATACGCTGGCCAGCCGAGGTGAGTTGTGCCCAAATCTCAGCGTGAACGCGGGCAGCGCGGAGGTCAAAGGGGAGGACGAGCAGACGCTCCACGACAGCCTGAATGACCGCCGAGCGGCGGAGGCGGCGTTCCTGCGAATCGGCTCGGTAGACCCCTGCAAGCAGTTCCGAGACAGTAATGCTCGCTATGGCCGCAGATTCATCCGCTAGGGCTGCTTCTAGCGTCGCTGCAACCGACCTGCCACTGCGCTCTAGGGCAATCAGTGCGCTGGAATCGATGATTAGTCGGGCCATGATGGTGGCTCACCGATGTCGGATTGCATGGCCCGGATCTCTTCAACGTCCTTGGCGAATTCATCATCGAGCGGCGGAAGTGTACGAAGCAGCGCAAACAGTTCCCCCAGCGTGATACTCTTAGGCGGACTTACAGGAGCGAGCATCGCCACTGGCTCCCCGTCCCGCTCGATGATGAAGCGCTCGCCCCGGTTCTTCACGCGGTCCAGGACGTCCGCAAGGGACTGGGCCAGGTCTGTGACGGTAATCTTTTGCTCCACCGTCATCCTCCCTGCGCACTCGCACCCGGTTCGTCTGCTCACCGCGTGCGCACCGGGGCGGGGGACTATGCCCCCACCTCGGCGAAGAACCCGGCCACGATGCGGTTGAACTCCTCCGGGCGCTCGAAGTAGACCGAGTGCCCGCAGCCGGCGACCTCAACGTACCGGGAGCCGGGCACGATCTGCTGCGCCATACGGCCCAACGACGCCGGGATCTGGCTATCCTCAGCGCCAAAAAGGAAGAACGTCGGCACGGAGAAGCTGCGCAGATCGCCGTCCTCGGTCGCGGCTTCGAGCAAGGCCCGGCGGCGCCGCTCCTCGTTGGACTCCTGCGGCGGGTTGAGCGCCCGGATCTGCTCGTAGAGGACCGCCTTGGCCGGGTCGCGCTGCCACAGGCTCGGGTGGTAGGCATGGCCCGTTGCCGCCGTACCCTGCTCGACCAGACGCCGCCGCTCCGCGAAGAGCGCCTGCGAGGGGATGCCCACGACGGTGTCGGCCATGACCAGCGCCTTGACCCGGTGCGGCTGTGCCAGGGCCAGGCCGAAGCCCGTCAGCCCGCCCATCGACTGCGCCACCAGAAAGCACTCGGCGGCCCCCAGGTGGTCGAGGAGGGCGACCAGGTCGGCCACGTAGGCATTGCGGCCGGGACCGTCGGGCAGGTCGTGGGACTGGCCGAAGCCCCGATGGTCGAAGGTGACGCAGCGGTAGTCCCGCTGGAAGACGGGCACCTGCTGCCACCAGCTCATATGGTTGCCGCCCGCGCCGTGGGCAAAGACGATGACCGGCCCCTCCCCGTGGACCTCATAGTACAACTCGATGCCATTGATGGGAGCCTTGGGCATGTGGGCGCTCCTTTCGTGGTGCCGACGCCAGACCGTTTTTACGGCTCTTCATCCCCCTCTGTTTCACCGTCCTCATCATCCCAACTGGAGTACTGCGGTGGCGCCTCCCCTTGCGACTCCACCATGCGCGGGAATTCCCCCTCCGCCGGCACCGGGAAGGCGCCCACCACTTCAACGAGGTGGTGGAGTTGGTCACCGAAGTCGAAGATGTAGAGGAAGCGCTGCTTCGGGCGCAACTCCAGGTCCGCCAGGGTCACCTCATCGGCGGTCGGCGGCTCCGCCTCGTCGTAGGGCCGCGTGACCTCGGGCAAGGGGTCCCAGGGCCGGCCGCTGAGGAAGAACGAGTACAGGTGGTCGTCATCCCACCCGAAGGCCTCCAGGATGGTATCGTGCAGGTCTTCCAGCGTCTGGTTGTCCAGGATCTCAAGCACCCGCCACACGCGCTTGTTCCAGCCCAGGCTGACTTTCAGACGGTAGCCGAGCGTGGCCGGCGGTTCCGGGAGTTCTGGTCCTGCCGCAGGCTCTTCCTCCGGCTCCTCCAGTTCCGGTAGCTCCATGACCTCCCGCAGGATGTCCTCATCGAGCCACAGCTCCGCCTCAATGCGCGGAGCGAACACCTCACGCCAGGCCGGAGTGATGTCGGGCCGGTAGGTCACCAGTCCACGGTCGAGGAAGAATGCGCCCTCCTGGAACAGCGCGCGGTACAGCGGCCCAGGCGTTGGACTGCCGTGGTAGGCGCCGCGCGCCAGTAGCCGGCGGGCGAGGTCATCGGGACGGAGGCCACGGGTGCGCTTCAGCGCATCGCCGGCTGTCTCCCGGAGCTGGGCGTTGCGGGCAGCCACGGCAGCAGGGTCCTGCACCCCACGCGCCGCGGCGGTTGCCGTGTAGCGGCCGGCCTCGCCGTCCCGGCAGTGCAGCAGCACCATGTCCGCACCGGCCTGCTGCTGCACCTCCCACCACTGCCAGAAGGCCGCAGGAAACGTCATAGGAAAGCGGAGCCCGAAGGGGACCAGGCCGCGCTCCACTTCCAGCGTCACCTCCGGGCCGCCGTCCAGCGCCAGCCGTGGCGTGCGCTCGGGGGCCTGCCAGCGGGGCATGGGCCACAGGAGGGCGTAGACCTCAGCGCCGACCGCGACCAACCCCTTCTCCGGCGCAACCAGGTCCATCGCCAGGGGCACCGTTGCTCCGCTGACGAACGTCGGCATGTAGCAGTAGCGTCCGTCTCTTGCAAACTCGCACACCGTGCTGGCGCTTGCCGCATTCCGGACCGTGTCCTTCTTCACGGGAGTCGGTTGCCGCATAGCCAGCCGCGCCACCAACTCGTCTACCGTCAGCGGCCCGGCCTCCCGCAGGATGGCCTCGACGCGACGCTGCATCGAAGGGGGAGTCGGCTGAGTCATCGGCGCGCCTCCACTTCGTCGGCCGCCAGGTGGCACTTCTGATCCTTCTTGCCGCTGCCGCACCAGCACGGCGCGTTGCGCGGCAGCTTCTTGCCCGCGGCGGCGAGGGGCATGGCCGGCGCGCCCGGTGGCCCCGCCGGGGCGGGCCGAGCTTGCGCTGCCAGCCACTCGATCTGGGTGGCGATGGCGGCCTGCTCTTCACGCTTGCCCCAGAGGTGGTAGACCTCCTCCAGGTTTTCGAGCACCTCCATACGGTCCGCCAGGTGGGGGCGGGCCAGGGCGCGCTGGAGAATGGCCTCAGCGTGGAGGAAGTTCTTCGGCACGGTGTCACGTGCCCAGTACCGCTGCGCCCACCTGATGTAGGCCCACCCCTCGTCCGGGAAACGCTCAATGACCTGTGCGAAGACCGCCTCCGCTTCCTCGCGCTGGCCCAGGCCCCACAGCGCCTCGCCCTGGGCCAGCAACAACCCGGCGTGGGCTTCGGGCTCCTCGTCCGGGAACCGCTCCAGGAACTCACGGGCGTAGCGCAGCCGGTGCTCGTGATAGGCCGGGTCCAAGCGCGCGGCCAGGGCAAGCTGGTCGTCCACATCCTGGCTCCACTGGGGGAGGAAGTCGAACAGGCCGAGGAAGCCCCGGTTGAAGTCCTCCAGCGTGCGCCACTCGGGCCGGGTCAGCTCCTTGACCAGGTCCCAGGCCTCCAGCCAGCGGTCACAGCCTGCGGGAATATCCCCCGTCTTGAGCAAGGAGTAGCCCTGACTCACCAGCCCCTCGAACTGCTCTTCCGGCGACGGCGGGACCTCCGGGAGGGTACCGGCCCTGACCTGCTCCCAGCGCTCGGCTTCGACCTGCTCAAAAGTGTCAAGGGCCTGGAACGCCTCCTGGGCGCGCTCCTCTCCTACCTGATGGCGCAGAGCGGCCCGCAGGGCTTCCCCGAGGAGCCGGTTGACCTCCGGATGGTCTCCGCCGTCTTCGATCTGGACTTCCAGGGCGGTCAGGATAGTGTTGAGTTTGCGGGACCGCAGCAGGGGTAGGTGCTGGTTGGTGATCGCCTCCTGGATGGGATCGAGCCGGGCCACCCGCGCTTCATCATAGCGGACGGGTTCGTTGGAGAAGGTGAAACCAGCGTCCTGGAGCATGTCGTCACACCCCCTTTGCCACCTCGGTCAACACCACCTCATGCTGCCCCGTCGGACTACGACCTCGGCACAGGACGGAACTTCGCCCTCCTCGGTCGCCTTCCGCTATTGTAGCACGTCTGCCCCCACCCTACTCACGACCGCGGCCGTCAGCAGGCCCATCTCCTGGCTGATGCGGGCCGCGCCGACCATCCCGATGGCGACGGCCTCGCCATGCAGCCGAGACCTCGCACAGAGAAGATGACCAGGAGACGAAAGCCGGAGCGCGTGGGCCAGAACATGCTTCGGTTCCCAAAATAGTTATGTTGACCTAACTACTTGCCGATCTGGTCCGTTGTTAGCTGAGATACAGCCCTTCTTCGGCAGCCCTGGCGGGAGTGGACTGCGGATGTCGGACTCCGGGCGATCATCTCGTACCTCGCCTGCTTGCAGCCGGAGAAGCAGTCCTGCGGCAACCATCGCCCAGGACGCCGGACACCGCCTTCCAGGATGGGGTTGCCGGAAGGAGACTCGGAAAGCATGATGGCAGACTACCGGATTGGGATGATCCTGGGCGACCGTTACCTTCTGAGACGTGTCCTCAACGCGGGCAACATGGCGACGGTCTTCCTCGCTTTTGACCGGAAAGAAGACCGGACCGTTGCCGTCAAGGTGCTGCATCCGCACCTCGTGACGACACACGCCGCACGCTTCCGGCACGAAGCCACGCTCGCCCGTCCCCTGGACCATCCGAACATCGTGGCGACCTACGACGACGTCCGGGAGGACCACGGAGTACCCTATCTCGTGATGGAGTACATCGAGGGCGACACCCTGGCGGCACTCAGTGAACGCGAAGGAGCGATCTCCCCAGCTGTCGGGATACCCCTTGCGGTGCAGATCTGCCGTGGGCTGGCATACGCCCACGAGCGTGGGGTGGTCCACCGGGACATCAAGCCAACGAATATCATGGTCACGCCAGATGGCACGGCGAAGATGGTAGACTTCGGCATCGCCCGCGGGCCGACGTCGCCAGTTTTTACGCCAACAGGCCTCGTGTGCGGTACAGTGCATCTCATGGCGCCGGAGGTCATTCGGCACGGGGGATCCCACGCTACCCCGCATTGCGATCAGTATGCGCTCGGAGTCGTCTTCTTTCGGATGTTTACTGGACGATGGCCGTTCCATGATGACGATAGCTTGAAACTCGCGGAACTGCACCTCCGTGCGCCGGCGCCGCGGCCGTCCGCTATCTGCTCGGGGATCCCTCCTGACCTGGAAGCCGTGCTGTTGCGGATGCTGCAGAAGGATCCCGACGACCGCTATCCTTCCATTGCCGCGGTGGCCGAGGCCTTGGAGCAGGTAGCGGCTGCCGCTGCCGCACCCTCCACGCTTTCGTTCGACCGGGAACAGGAGCCGACCGCTGCCATGCATCGGGAACCTTCTCCCATCCTCGAGGAGAAGACGGTTCCGTTCGTCATGCTCTCAAGCACCCAGGAGGAATGTCCGGTGGGAAGCGTGTTCAGCCAAATGTTCCGACGCGAGTACGTGCGGCGCGCTGTCCTGGCTGCCATGGCCATTGGGGTCGTCTTTATGCACTGGGTCATGTCCTCTCACCAGGCAGAGATGCTGACCTGGAACTCCGGAGAAGTCGTCCATTTCCCAGCACCCGGTACCAGGGCGCTGCTCAGCTCATGGGCTGTCGTCAGCATGACATTCCTGTTGTTAACCCTTTCGGCACTCAGCGGAGGTAGCGAAGGCAAGTTACCTCGGCCGATTTTTGTCGGTCTCGTCCTGCTGGAGACCTACGTTGGGACCATCAACATCGTCGTTGGTGGTACCCATCTCTGGGGCAATCAGCCCGAAACCCTCGCGAAGCTCCTCTTGCTGGAGCCTGAATGGGCCGCGCGCGGGGTGACGATCTTCGCGAATGGGATGTTCTCTGCCATCGCCTTCACCATCACGTACACTCTGGCAAAGTTCCTGGGGGCGGAATTTGCCAGGGATAAGACGCCCACAGAAGCCATTACGTACAAGGTCAATAGTGACCTTGCGGCGAAGATCGAGCGGGACAAGGCGCGGACGAACGGGAGCGGGCGGTAAACCTACCACCACGCCGAGTAACGTTATCCGGGAAGAAGGTGGAATGTTCATGCTGGAGATCGAAGGAGGCAGGGCTGGTGCAGGTGGCGGTCTGGCTGCCATCATGGAGCAGTTGTCCCTTACCCCAGCACGTCTGCCCCCACCCTACTCACGACCGCGGCGGGCACGTCGTCCCGGACCACGGCGTTCCCCAGCCCGTGCAGCAGCACCCAGCGCACCCTCTTGGACCGGACCTTTTTGTCCAGCAGGGTCGCGGCCAGCACCGCTTCTCGATCCACCCCGAGGGTGCGCACGGGCAGCCCGAACCGCTCCAGGAGGCCCTGGTGCCGGGCCACCTCCGCGGCCGTCAGCAGGCCCATCTCCTGGCTGATGCGGGCCGCGCCGACCATCCCGATGGCGACGGCCTCGCCGTGCAGCAGCAGCCCGTAGCCCGTCACCGCCTCCAGCGCGTGGCCGATGGTGTGCCCGTAGTTGAGGATGGCCCGCAGGCCGAACTCCCGCTCGTCCTGGCTGACCACCTCGGCCTTGATGGCGACGCTGCGGCGCACCACCGCCTCCGTCACCTGGGGCTCCAGGGCGAGTAGGGCATCGGTCTCCTGCTCGAAGCGGGCCAGCAGCCCCATATCCATGATGAGCGCGTGCTTGATGGCCTCGGCCCAGCCCTCGGTCAGCTCCCGGCGGGGCAACGTC
>JACQUQ010000244.1 GCA_016210175.1 Chloroflexota bacterium
CCACTAGGGTGGGAGCATAGATGCCGGCGCCCACGATCTTGCCCTGCTCCAGGTCGGCGGGGATGAAGATAAAGGCCTCCATCCCGGCGCGGGCCGCGTGGGCCGCCACGCTCCCGGCCAGGTTGCCGGTGGAGGCACAGGCCAGCACCTGGAAGCCGAACTCCCGCGCCTTGGTGGCGGCGACCGACACTACCCGGTCCTTGAAGGAGTAGGTCGGGTTGACGCAGTCATTCTTGAGGTAGAGTTGCCGCAGGCCCAGCTCTCGGGCCAGGCGGTCGGCGCGCACCAGGGGGGTAAAGCCGGTATGGATGTCCACCACGGCCTCGCTGCTGACCGGCAGCAGGTCGCGGTAGCGCCACATGCCCAGCGGCCCCTGGGCAATGCGCTCCCGGCTGATCACTTTGGCAATGGCTTCGTAGTCGTAGGTGACTTCGAGGGGGCCAAAGCAAAACTCGCAGACGTGGCTGGGTTGCACGGGATACTGCCGGGCACACTCCCGGCAGCGTAACGCCGTAGCGAACGACACTCCTGGTCCTCCTCTGGCGGCCTCCTCCTCGCTGGGCCGCGTTGCTCGCTGCGCTTTCCCTAAAGGGCGAGCGCTCCCCTTCCGATGCGGAGGTGGGGCTGGGCGCGCATGCAGACCTTGCCGCCCGCGCTCATCACCGCTGCCAGGACCAGGCCGTTCACGTGCCGGTACATTGCGCTCGTCCCTTCCTCTCGGGCGCTGAAGACACAGAAAAACCCCTTCGCGACATGAAGGGGCCTCGTCCGATCCACCTCTCATCTTGCAGACCACACGCTGCCGGAATTGGCACCGGGGCTGACGATTCCACGTCGCGGCCACAGACCAGGGTACGGTAGGACGCTCCCGACGCGTCCTTTGTCCCTAGCCCGTAGCCGGCGACCGGGCCGCAAGCCTGGTTGCCGGGCTTCACAGGGCCGTTCCCTCCGCCGCTCGGGATAAGAGGCCACCTATGCAATTGTTCCCGCATGCTACCATACACGCAGGGAACTGTCAAGATAGCCGCGCATCGTGGGCCGTGCGGCTATCTTGCCGGGCGCAGGCCCGCGGTCGGTCGCCCATGGGGAAGCTGAGCCGCTTCGCCGCGCCGCCCGTTCCCTGTCGGGTCGAGGGGAATGGGCGGCGTGGCCTGAGCTGTCGAAGGCCATGCCCCACGCGCTTACAGGCGGAGCAGCCAGTGCGCCAGGGTGAAGTAGATGAACAAGCCGGTGCCGTCCACCAGGGTGGTGATGAAGGGAGCCGAAACCACGGCCGGGTCCACGCCCAACCGGCGCAAGGTGAGCGGCAGCACCGCCGCGACCATGGACGCCCAGACGACGATGGCGATGGCCGTGACCGCCACCACCTCGCCCACGCGCGGGTCAACCCCCTGGATCCAGGCCCGCAGGAAGGTCGCGACTGCCATCACGGCCCCCAGGCACACCCCGACGCTGACTTCTTTGATGAGCACCCGCAGCAGGTGGCCCAGGTGCACATCCTCGACCGCCATCGCCCGCACCAGGGTGGTGACGATCTGCGAGCCGACGTTGCCGCCGGTCCCGATGAGCAGGGGGATAAAGAAGGACAAGGCCACCACTTCGGAGAGCGTTGCCTCGAAGTGGCTGAGCACCGTACTGGTATAGGCCCCCGCGATGAAGAGGATCAGCAGCCAGCCGACCCGCTTGCGGACGATCTCCAGCACCCCGGCGCGCAGGTAGGGGTGCTCCAGGGGCTCGGACCCGCCCAGCCGGGCGATATCCTCGGTAACTTCCTCCCGCACCACGCGCGCCACATCATCGGCGGTGATGATGCCCATCAGTCGTCCCTCGTGGTCCACCACCGGGATAGCGAGCAGCCTGTGCTCCTGAAGCAACCGCGCCGCCGCCTCCTGGTCGGCATCCACTTGGGCTTTCACCACCTCGGTCCGCATCAGCTTGCTGACCGGCACGTGGGCTGGGCTGAGCACGAGGTCCCGTAGCGAGAGCACCCCCAGCAGGCGCTGGGTCTGGTCCATGACGTAGATGTAATAGATGGTCTCGGCGTCTTCGGCCCGCTGCCGGACGGAGGCCAGGACCGCCCCTGCCGCCACGTGCGGGTACACGGCCACGAAGGCCGGGGTCATGATGCCCCCGGCGGTCTGGGGGTCGTACGCCATCAGGCGGCGGATCTCCTGCGCCTGGGCTGGGTCCATTTCGATGAGGATGCCCCGTGCCACCGCCGGTTCCAACTCTTCCATAACGTCCGCCGCGTCGTCTGGCCCCATTTCTTCGAGGACGTCGGCGGCGTCGGCATGGCCCAACCGGAGGAGGATGCGTGCGGCATCGTCGGGGGCGAAGTGCTCCATCAGCCGCGCGACCCGCTCATGACCGAGCACCTGGAGCAGGGCCGCCAGATCGGTCGCGGGGAGAGCGAGGAGGGCCTGCAAGCGCTCTTCGGCGGAGAGGGCCTGGAGCATGTGGAGCGCTGCATCGGGCTGGTGTGCCAGGGCCAGGTCCCGCAGGCGCGTGGGGGTGGATTGGACCATGGCATTCCCTCCAGGGGGTGTGCGGCGGGACAGCCAGACCACAAAAAACCCACCGGCTGCGGGCCACGCCGGTGGGCACCAGGAACACCCGTGTCAGTCGCTCCTTACGGAAGGCCTCCTTCCGTGCGGGGTGAGCAGACCGTACGGGCGCGCCGGGGGGGCCTGTGCCGCCGTCCCTGCGGGCTGTGTTGGTGGCAAGTATGACTACCGTCCATCGGTGTGCACTCTACCTCGGTCTTGACCGGTGCGGTGAGCGCATCCACACCGGGGCAACGACGCTCTCCCTTGACTATACGCCTTGGGGCTGGCGCCGGTCAAGGGAGGGCGGGTTGCTCCACCCGGGCCTGCCGGAGCCCCGGCGACACCGCGGCCTCCGGCAGGCGGGAGGCCGCGGCATCAGGCGGCGCGGCGCGGCCAGCGTTCCTCTTTGGGGATACCCAGTTGGGCTTCTTCGTCCGGGCGCAGCATGCGCCCGCACTGAAGACAACTGATGGTGCGCTCCCACAGCGACCGTTCCAGCGTGAGGTCGCCCCCACACTTGGGGCAAGCCTTCAACCACAGCATAGCTCTCCTCCATCCACCAGCCACTACCGCCAGCATCCCCCGGCACCGGTAGGCATCCCGGCGGCGCCTGTGGTAATAACGGGGCCGATGCCACTCTGAATAACGGAATCATCGTGAAAATGGCAAGGGCCGTGCCCCCCGCCGCAGCCTTATTCCTTGTCTGCGTGGTTCCCCAGGTGGCGCAGCGGGACAGTCGGCAGGTTGATGGGCAGCCAGGGACGACGCGCCGCCTCGGGGGGCAACAGAGCCGGGTCGGCGGCCAGGTAATACCACGGCAGCGCGACCATCAGCGCGAGGTGAAAGATGTCGTTCTGGTTAAAATGCCAGATGGTGGTAAAGGAGGCTCCGGCCAGGTGGAGCGCTGCCCCAACGGCCAGGACGAGCAGCCCCAGGGGGGCCGCGAGCAGCCGCACCTGCCCGCCGCTGAGGTACCGGTACAGGTAGAGTAGCGTGCCGCTCGTGAGGCAGACCGCCTCATACACGATGAGCCGGTCTGCGACCAGATAGGTGAGCCAGAACAGCCCACCCAGGAACACCAGCACCACCGGTGCCAGTTGCCGCCCTTCCCGCTCCCCCACCGCGGCGAAGACCGCGGCCAGCACGAAGCAGGCCCCGGAGAGGGCGACCGTGGACCAGATGGCCAGCCAGGTGAGCGGGCGCAGGGCGCCTAAGGGGAATCCGTGGACCAGGGCGCCCAGCAACGTCGCCAGCGCCAGAGCGCCAAAGCTGCCCACCCACCACGCCTCCCGCAGCGCACGGGTGCGCCGAAAGCGCAGGTACATGCCACCCTGCAACCCCAGGGCCAGAAGGGAAAGGATGAGATCCGTTATTGAGGTGACCGGCTCAAGCAGCATACCTGGCTCCTGGAGCAAGCTGCCGCGCTGGGCCGCCATGGGGCCGCGCGTGGGGAAAAGCCACCCTGGGCGGTCTGCAAGGTGCGATCACGCTGGCGTAGGCAAGCGGTCGCCCTCCTGCCGATCTCACTCTCCTGAGTATAGCAAGTTCGCCCGCGTGGTTCATGGGCTGCGGCATTGGCAGGTGGGACCGCGCGGTCGCAGGATGCGCCGCAGCGTGGGGGATCTCGCCCTGAGCTCGACGGTATCCATTGGGGCAAGCGTTCGGTAGATAGGAAGGAGAAAGGCAGGGACACTTGGCCGTCACCCCACCGCCAAGCAGGGTCCCGCCGTGTGCCACCCGCCCGCGTCCATACTCCCGGTCCTCTCCCTTTTGGCACCTGCGGCGCTGGTTGCCCGACCGCTGGCTGGTGGCAGTGGCCGACCGCAGCTAGTGTTCTGTCAGCCGTGAACTGATGGGTGAGACCGCCGCCGTGAACGGCGGGCCCGCCCTTCAGGGCGGCGGGGTGGAACCCATCACAGTAGGATTGACAGAGCACTAGGCGCGACGGCTTCCGACCCTACTCACGGGGAGCGTGAGAGAGCATGGCGATGAACGCATCCTCCAGGGTCGGGGCGATAGGCCGCAGCGCGCCGACCTGGAGGCCGGCCGCCTCCAACCGCTGCCGCAGCGCCTCCGGCGACAGCTCCGGGTCCAGGATCACGTGGAACACCAGCCCATACAGCGCGGTCTCCAGCACCCCCGGCACCTCCCCCAGCACGGAGAGCGCCGTCATCACCGGGGTACATTCCAACTCCATCAGGCGCCCCCGCATGCCCAGCTGCTTCACCGCCGCGGGCGTGTCCAGGGCCATCACGCGCCCGTTGAACAGCATCGCCACCCGGTGCGCGTGCTCGGCCTCGTCCAGGTAGTGGGTCGTGAGAACGATGGTCACGCCCTGCTGGGCCAGGCCATAGATCATGCGCCAGAAGCGCCGCCGTGAGATGGGGTCTACCCCCGCGGTCGGCTCGTCCAGGAACAGCAGCGGCGGCTGGTGGACGATGGCGCACCCCAGGGCCAGGCGTTGCTTCCATCCGCCGGAGAGGGTCCCGGCCAGTTGCCGCTCCCGGCCCTCCAGGCCCGCCATCGCAATCAGCTCGTTCACCCGCTCCCGCAAGCGGCGGGCCGGGACGTCGTAGATGCCGCCGTAGAACTCCAGGTTCTCCCGCACGGAGAGGTCCTCGTAGAGGGCAAACCGTTGGGACATATACCCGATGGAGGCTTTGATGCGCTCGCCTTCGGTGGCTACATCGTAGCCCAGGACAGTCCCCTGCCCGCTGCTGGGCGCCAGGATGCCGCAGAGCATGCGGATGGTGGTGGTCTTGCCCGACCCATTGGGGCCGAGCAGGGCAAAGACCTCCCCCGGTTGCACGTCGAAGGTCATATCGTGGACCGCGGTGACGTCGCCGAAGCGCCGCTGGAGGTTGCGGACCTGAATGACGGGGGGCATCGCGGCGACTCCTCTCTACGCCAGTTGCTTGCGGAAGCGCAGCGCGCTCAAGGTGAACACCACCACCCCGAAGAGGGCCAGCGGCCACACCTCGCCCCAAAGGGCATCCAGGCCGACCCCTTTGAGGACGATGCCCCGCAGGATCTTCAAGAAGTAGGTCAGCGGGATGAGGTAGCCCAGGTCGTGCAGGGGCAGAGGCATGGCCTCGCGCGGGAACACGAAGCCAGAGAGCAGAATGGACGGCAAGAGCAGGAACAGCGTCGTCTGGATGGCCTGGCCCTGGGTCTGGGAGACGGTGGAGACGAAGAGGCCCGTCCCCAGGCTACTGAAGAGGAACACCACCGAGAGCGCCAGGAACAGCAGCAGGTTGCCGGCAAACTCCACCTGGAACCAGAAAATGCCGAAGGCCAGGGCGACGGTGATGTTGGCGAAGGCCAGGACGGTGTAGGGGATCAGCTTGCCGGCCATGAGTTCCCAGGGCTTGATGGGCGTGACCAGGAGTTGCTCCAGCGTGCCCCGCTCCCGCTCTCGCACCAGGGCGAAGGTGGTGAGAATGAGCGTCTGGAACTGGAGGATGAGACCGATAAGGCCGGGGATCATAAAGGTGGCGCTGGCTATGCTGGGGTTGTAGAGTACGGTCGGCCGCAACTCAATGGGGAGTTCGCCGGTGGGGCGACCGCGCCCCAGGCGCTCCAAGCGGGCGGCCAACAACTCGGCGCTGCGGGCCTGGCCCACCGTGGTCGCGGCGAACAGCACGGTCTGCGCGTAGTTGGGGTCGGAGCCGTCGATGACCACCTGCACCTGGGCCGGGCGTCCCGCCAGCAGGTTGCGGGAGAACTCCGGGGGGATGATGAACCCGGCGCGGGCCGTACCCTGGTCTACCGCCTGGCGCACCTGCGCCACATCCTGGACCTGCCCGGCCACGTCGAAGTAGCCGGAGTTCTGGAGCGCAGCGACGAAGGCGCGGCTGCTGCGGTCCTGCACCTGGTCCAGCACCACGGCGGGGATGTGGTCCACGGTGGTGTTAATGGCGTAGCCGAAGAGCAGGAGCTGCATGGCGGGCAGCACCAGGATCATCGCCAGGGTCCGGCGGTCCCGCCCGATCTGGAGGAACTCTTTGCGGACCAGGGCCACCACGCGGCGCATGACGGCCCCCCTACTGCACGAAACGGGCGGCGACGCTCATTCCCGGCTTCAGACGCTCGTCACCGGCGCTGAGGCGCACCTTGACGGCAAAGACGAGGTTCAGCCGGTCCTTGGGGGTCTGCGCGTTGCGCGGCGTGAACTCGGCCCGTTCGGAGACGGCCGCCACCTCCCCGGCGAAGGTCTCCCCGGGCAGGGCCTCAGCCGCAATGACCACCGGCGCGCCGATCTGCACCCGCCCCAGGTCCCGCTGGAGCACGTAGACCGTCAGCTCCAGACGGTCAGGATCGGCGAGCGTGAGCAAGCCCGCGCCCAGTACGGCTACCTCGCCCGGCTGCACCGCCCGCCGCAGCACCCGGCCATCGCGGGGGGCGCGCAAGGTGTATTTCTCCCGTTGCAGGGCGAGCAGTTGCCGCTCCGCCGGCCCTGCCAGGCGGTACTGGAGGTCCACTGTCGCGCTGTCGAGGCGCACCAGGGGGTCCCCGGCCCGCACGGAGTCGCCCTCTTCGGCCAGCACCTCCACCACCCGCCCCGTCACCTCGGACGCGACGGTCAACTCCACGGCTTCCAGGGTGCCGATAGCGACGAGGGCGCCGCCGGTGTCTGCAGGAAGCCAGCGCACCCCCAGGCTCCATGCAGCCGCAGCCAGCGCCAGCAGGAGCACCGGCGCCACCAGGCGACGGCGGTCCAGGTGGCGGCGTGTCGGCAGTTTCGGCGGAGGCATCACTGGCGGCTCCGGAGACGCCGCGTCCGCCGGGGTCTGGGCCATCTCCATACAAAGACCTCCGATGGGAACCGGCTTGCCCCTGCGCTCCGAAACACCTCTGGTCGGCAAAGGGCTCCTGGGGCGGCAACAAGGCCTTTTCATGTTCCCGGCTGGTCGTGGGAAGCCCGTTCGTGGTGAGCTTGTCGAACCATGAACGGGCGGGTCCATTCACCCTTCGACTGGCTCAGGGCGAACGGACCTGACCACCCTGCGCCCGAACATCAAAAGGCCCTGGGAGCGACAACGCAGAGACTGTTCGCTCCGGTCCCCTCCCGCCGCAGCAACGGGCCGGTGGTCACTCCCTCCCTGGAGGCACGGCGGCGGGCAGGGTCTCGCCCCTCGCGGTCGCCGCGCCGTACAGGAACACCGTCACCACCTGCGCAATGACCGCTTCATCCGTCACGCCCCAATCGACACCGCCGGGCATGATGTTCCTGAGGAAGACGTAGCTCAGGATCATACCGACGAACTCCTGCGCGGCCAAGCGGGCGTCGAGAGGGCGCAGCGCTCCCGCCGCAATCCACCGGGCCATCAGCCCCGCGAGCGCGGGGAACATCCGGTCGAAGACGCGCCCGCGGATGGCAAGGCCGAGGTGCGGGAAGCGTTCGCCCTCGCCAAACACCACCCGCACCAGGCCCAGGTACGCTTCATCGCTCACCGCGGTCAGGATAGCGTGGCCCAACTGCCGCAAGGTCTCCCCCGGATCGGCGGCTGCCACAGGGGCGGCGAGACGGGCCGGGGGCGTCGCTTCGACCACGGCGAGGAACAGCGCATCCTTGGTCGGGTAGTAGCGATAGAGGGTGGCCTTGGAGACGCCCGCCGCGTGTGCCACCGCGTCCATGCTGCTCCGCTCGTAGCCGAGGCGTCGGAACACCAGGGCGGCTCCGGCCAGAATATCCTCGCGTTTCCGGGCGGGCCTGGGCATGCATCCCTCGTATAACGATACTGGATGGTAGAGTATTGTTACTCTACGCCGGGAGGCGAGCGCCGTCAAGAGCGTCAGAGCCGCGCCCTCCCAGACCTTCTGACGGTGCTGCCGGCATCTGGCACGGCAGGACTGACCGTGCTATCATGGGGGCCGTGTCCGACGGGCGATCGGGTGTGGTGGGGGCCGAGGGGACACCGAGCCGAGCAGAGGAGCATGACCGTGGCAACAGAGCAGCGCTATGACGTGGTGGTAGTCGGCGCTGGCAACGCCGGGCTCTCGGCCGCCATCGCGGCGCGGGAGCGGGGCGCGCGGGTACTGGTGCTGGAGAAGGCGCCGCAGGAGCAGCGCGGTGGCAATACCTTCTTCACCGGCGGCCTGTTCCGTTTCCCGTACCAGGGCATCGCGGACATCCAGGCGCTCATTGACCTTGCCCCCGAGGAGCTGGAGACTATCGACGTTGGTCAGTATCTCCCCCAGACCTTCACCCAGGACCTGCTGCGGGTCACGGAGGGCCTGACCGACCCCGACCTGATGGAGGTGCTGGTCTCCCAGGCCTACCCCACCATGCGCTGGCTGCGGGAGCGGGGCGTGCGCTGGATCCTGGCCTACGGGCGGCAAGCCTTCCGGGTGGAGGGCAAGCTGCGCTTCTGGGGCGGGCTTATCGTGGAGGCCGTGGGCGGCGGGCAGGGCCTGTCCGACCAGGAGTTCACCATCGCCGAGCGCATGGGCATTGACCTCTGGTACGACACCAAGGCCCTGGCGCTCCAGACCGACCCGCGCGGTCGGGTCGTGGGGCTGGTCGTCCGCACCCCGGAAGGACGCCAGGAGGTGGCAGCGGGGGCCGTCGTGCTGGCCTGCGGCGGGTTCGAGGCCAACCCTGAGATGCGGACCCGCTACCTGGGGCCAGAGTGGGAGCTGGCCAAGGTGCGGGGCACGCCCTTCAACACCGGCGACGGCCTGCGCATGGCCCTGGACATCGGCGCGCAGCCCTTCGGCCACTGGAGCAGTTGCCACGCCGTGGCCTGGGACCTGCGGTCGACCCCCTATGGCAACCGGCGCCTGGGCGACCTCTACCAGAAGCACTCCTACCCCTTCGGCATCATCGTGAACCGGGAGGGGCGGCGCTTCGTGGACGAGGGCGCTGACTTCCGCAACTACACCTACGCCCGGTATGGGCGCGAGATCCTGCGCCAGCCCGGCCGCATGGCCTTCCAGATCTTCGATGCCAAGGTGCAGCACCTGCTGCGGGAGGAATACCGTATTCGAGAGGTCACCAAGGGCGAGGCCAGTACCCTGGAGGAACTGGCCGATCAGCTTGCCATCGACCGGGACGGCCTGGTGCGCACAGTGCGGGAGTTCAACGCCGCGGTCCAGGAGGGTGCGTACAACCCCACCATCCTGGACGGCAAGGGCACTCGCGGCATCACCCCGCCCAAGTCCAACTGGGCGCTGCCCATCGACACGCCGCCCTTCCTGGGCTTCGCGGTCACCTGCGGCATCACCTTCACCTTCGGCGGGCTGCGGATCACTCGCCGGGCCCAGGTGCTGGATACCGAGGACCGGCCTATCCCCGGCCTGTACGCCGCCGGGGAGATCGTGGGCGGGCTGTTCTACTACAACTACCCCGGCGGCTCCGGGCTGATGGCCGGGGCGGTCTTCGGGCGTACCGCCGGGACCAGCGCCGCCCAGGACGTCGGCTAGGCGTAGGGCGCGCACGATGGGGGACACTCCTTACCGGTTGGCATCAGCAGCTTCCCTAGAGCTACGGAGCACATGACCATGAGGCCACGGGCCTTGGTGCTGGTCCTGGGTATGGTGGCGCTGCTCGCACTGGTCCTACACGAAGGGACCCCGCGGGCGCAAGCGTCGCTGCCGCCGCCCATCCTCTTTGCGCCCGTTTCGGGGTCGGTCCTGGGCGCAATGGGCGCCACCCTGACCTGGGACCTCCCGCCGGGGGCAACGCAGTACCAGTTGCAGGTGCTGCCCGCCAACAACGACGGGCCAGCGATCAACCTCATCCGCAACGCCGAGAACCAGTTCACCATCCCGGCCCCGCCCACCTGGTACATCATGCTGCCGGACATGACCTATACCTGGCGGGTGCGGGTCACGGATAAGCCGACCTTCGCTCCGGAGAGCGATCTTTCCTGGGGGCCGTGGTCCGACCAGTGGAGCTTTCACACGCCCCTTGCCACCAGCGCCGGCATGGAGCCGGTCGCGCCGGCGGACGGCGCCGTGCTGGAGGGCACCACCCCCGTGATCCTGCGCTGGACGCACCCCAGCCCGACCGTCTTCTACTACGAGGTCCAGGTCAGCGGCGATACCCGCTTTGACCCCAATCCGACCACGGCCACCAGCTTCGTCTGGTGGAACCTGGTACACGGCGGCGTCACCGGCCCGTCCAACTCCTGGCGGACGCCCCCCCTGGAGCCTGGCACCACCTACTACTGGCGGATGCGGCCGCGGGTGCAGGGCGACGGCATGCCGGTCCCCTGGTCGCCGATTTACACGTTCAGCACCCCCGGCGCACCGAAGCCGAGCCCGACGCCCACGCCCAGCCCCACCCCCAGCACGGGCGGGTCCGGCGACGCGCCCGGGACCAGTGGGCCGGGCGGTACCTCTGGCACCGGCGGATCGGGCGGGACGCCCACCGTGACCGCTCATCGCGTCTTTCCTGCCGATCTCGCGGGGTACGTCCATGTGGTCGGCGAGGTGATGAACCCCACGGGCGCGAACGTCTATGCGCCCCAGGTGACCGTGACCTTCTTCATGCCGGACGGCGCGCCCGCTGGGCAGGCCAGCACCTACACCGTCCTGGGTCTGCTCCATCCGCAAGACCGGACCGGCTTCCGCATGCTGCTCGACCCCAGGCCGGGCTGGAGCCGGTACGAAGTGAGCGTGACCTCCGGCGCCGCCGCGCTCCTGGACTACCGCCACCCCTCGGTGCAAGACACCGGCGCCACGGTGGACGCCAACGGGGTCTTGCACGTGAAGGGGGAGGTCACCAACGATACCGGCGGGACCCTGAACGGCACCAAGGTCGTGGTGACGCTGTACGACGGCCAGGGCCGGGTGCTGAACGTGGAGAGCCGCTACAGCACCCCCGACGACCTGAACGCCGGGGCCATCGGCGCCTTCGATGTCACGTTCACGGGAGAGTACCAGGGCTACGCCAAGGTATTCGTGGCGGCAGAGGGCTGGCGGCGGTAGGTCCCTCCGCGCTGCGCCCGCCTGGTGGTGCCGAGGGTCTACCCTGGTCGCGAGCGCACACGACACGACACCCGCCTGTCTCACACCGGGGAGGCCAGTAGAGGAGGCCGCTGAGGTGAGAACGACACCGCTGTTCGTCATCATCACCGCGCTGTTCATCACCAGCCTCATTACCTCGAACATCATTGCCGTCAAGCTTATCGGGGTGGCGGGCCTGGTGCTGCCCGCGGCCATCATCATCTTCCCGGTGAGCTACATCTTCGGGGACGTGCTGACCGAGGTATACGGCTACCGCCAGGCCCGGTTGGTCATCTGGCTGGGGTTCTGCTGTAACCTGGTCGCCGTGGTCGCTATCTGGGTCGGTGGGCTGCTGCCGCCGGCGGCCTTCTGGGATGGGCAGGAGGCCTACGATCGTATCCTGGGCTGGACGCCGCGGCTGCTGGCGGCGTCCTTCGTGGCCTACCTGGTGGGCGAGTTCGCCAACTCGGTCGTGCTGGCCCGCATGAAGGTGGCCACGGGGGGGAAGTGGTTGTGGAGCCGGACCATCGGCTCGACGGTGGTGGGCCAGGGGTTGGACTCGGCGGTGTTCATCACCGCGGCCTTCGCCGGAGTGCTCCCGGCCGCCGCCCTGGTCTCCGCGGTGCTGAGCCAGTGGCTGGTCAAGGTGGTCTACGAGGCCGCGGCCACGCCCCTGACCTATGCCCTGGTGGGCTTCCTCAAGCGGCGGGAGGGCCTGGACACCTACGACTACGACACGGACTTCAACCCCCTGGCGCTCTCCGGGTAGCGCCAGACGGGAGACACCGCCGTTCCATTCGACCGGCTCAAGGAACGGCGCTGGCGAGAACAGGTCCCTCTGAGCCTATCGAAGGGCAAGCGGCTTTTCCTGCTTGGTGGTGGCCGACCAGGGGCCTGGGGCGGGCGCTCAGTGGCCGCTACCCTTCGGACGGTGTGGCTCCTCCGGCGAGGGCCAGACTACCGGCACGTCCTGGGGGACCATGTAGCCCTGTCGGGCGACGGTGTGGATGATCTCGGGCGGCGCACCGGTCAGTTCGGCCAGCTTGGTTCGCAGGTTGCGGATATGGACCCGGACCAGCTCAGGGCCGCCCAGCGCGGGGGGCGTTCCCCAGACCGCCACTAACAGCTCGAACACGGAGACCGGCGTACCCTGGCGCTCCAGCAGGGCCATGAGCAGCCGCAGCTCGGTGGGGGTCAGGGTCACGGCCTGCTCGCCCCAGCGGACCGCGAGCGCCCGCAAGTCCAGGGCCAGGCCGGGCGCTCGCGTGGCCGGGGGCGTCGGGCTCAGCATGTCCTCAACCGCCTGGGCCAGCGCCGTTGGGTCTACCGGCTTGCTGAGGGTCCTGACCCCAGACGGCACCGCCGGGTCGTGCGGGGGCACGCCCGCCGGGGTGAGCACGATCGCCGGCAGGGCCGCAAGGGCAGGGTCCATCCGGAGCGCGCTCAGCACCTCCGCCGCAGAGCTTCCAGGCAGCACGAGGTCCAGCACCAGGCAGCACAGGCGCAGGTCACGGGCCAAGCGTGTCGCTTGGGATGGTGTCGCCGCCAGCCCCACGGGATAGCCGGCGGCGCGCAGACTGGCGGCCAGGGTCTCCCGGAGGGCCGAGTTTGCGGTACAGATCAGGATGGCCCCTCGCTCAGACACGCCAATCTCATCCCTGGGGATACGTGACGGAGTACGGATGCTTCCCTCCCGCAGCGCCGCGGCACGAGCGCGGGGCGCCTGCCCGGCGTCCGCCGCTACCCCCGTGGGCGCTCCCACAGCGTCCGGTAGCCGTCTCGGTAATGGCACGCACGATTTCCCGGTACTCCAGGAGGGAGAGTTCTCGCAGGGCCTCCTGGCACTGTGCCTCCACCTGGGGGTGCTCCGCCGCCAGCACGCGGTCCAGGATGCGGCCCCAGACGCCCAGTTCCTGGAGCGTGCTTACCCATTTGGGCCAGATGAAGAAGACGAAGCGTTCCGGATCGCCGAAGCGCGGGCGCAGGGACCGCAACGCGGCGATCCGCCACCGCTAGACGTATCCGCGTGGCTGCCCTCCTACGATATATACCGGCGGGCAGAACATTCCACGCCCAGCATAGCAAGCGCGGCTTTCCTTGTCCACGGCCCAGGTACAGGGGGCCGCTCGCCATGATGCGCTTCTGAGCCGATTATGACGTATTGCTGACAGGGCGTTTGGAAACACCTCACCCCCTGGCCCCCTTCCCGAAGCGGGAAGGGGGGAGCCGCTCCCCTCCCCGTGTCGGGGAGGGGCCGGGGGAGGGGTTATCAGACGCGCTCTGACAGGGCCGCGTGTGAGTTGGGTGGGACCGGGAGAGCGCACGGTATGGCCGTCCTGCGCAGACCAGCCTGTGGTCGTGCCCTCACGGCGCGGACTTGAGAGCGACACGCGTTTATGGTAGAGTAGAACCGTACTCCCGCTGTCCCTCCGTATCGGCGGCGGGGTACCGCATAGCAGCGACGACGAGGACGAGTACCCGGATACTCGGAAAGCCAGAGAGGGCAGGTCGGCGGCTGGAAACCTGCTCCCGCTCACTCCGGGGAAGACCCCCTCCGAGCTCGGTCCCGAACACCCGGCCCGGTGGCCCGGCCAGTAGGCGACCGCGGTGGCGACCGTTATCTGCCCCACGAGGAAGGTCTGCGCGCCCCCTGTTGGCGCGCCGGGCTTCGAAGATGGGTGGAACCACGTGAGGTCTGGCCTCTCGTCCCACACGGGACGGGGGGCTTTTTTGTTTTGGGCCGGTGGGCGTGTGGCCCGCAGGCGGCAAACTGGTCCATGGCTGACGACGCACTTCCTTGTCGGTCCAGGAGGCACATGATGGCAGAACCGAAAATGCCGGAGCATCCCCACCTGGGAATAGCGGACCTTAACGAGGCCGCGGGAGAGCCGAGTCCGCCCGGCGGCGCGGAACCTCCGACGCCTGAGCACGACGAGTCCCTGGGCACCATGCGCCATTCCGCCGCCCACATCATGGCGGAGGCGGTGCTCAGCCTGTTCCCCGACGCCAAGATCGGCATCGGCCCGGTCATCGAGAACGGCTTTTACTACGACTTCCTGCTGCCGCGCGCCCTCACGCCTGACGACCTAGCCGCGGTGGAGGCCAGGATGCGGGAGATCATCGCGGCCGATGCGCCCTTTGTGCGCACTGAGGTGGACAAGGAAATGGCCAAGAAGCTGCTGGCCGACCAGCCCTTCAAGGTCGAACTGATCACCGAGATCCCCGATGAGCAGGTGCGGATCTACGAGCAGCATGGCTTCGCCGATCTGTGCCGGGGGCCGCATGTCCCCTCCACCGGCAAGGTGGGCGCCTTCAAGCTGCTGAACGTCGCCGGGGCCTACTGGCGGGGCGATGAGCGCCGCCCTATGCTCCAGCGCATCTACGGCACCGCCTGGTACACCCAGGAGGAGTTGGACCAGCACCTGGCCTGGCTGGAGGAGGCGCAACGTCGGGACCACCGTCGCCTGGGCCGGGACCTGGAGCTCTTCTTCTTCGACCCCATTGCGCCGGGCAGCCCGTTCTTCCTGCCCAAAGGTGCGACGGTCTACAACCTGATGGTCGGCTTCATGCGGGAGCTGTACGTGAAGTATGGCTACCAGGAGGTCATCACGCCGCAACTGTTCTCCGCCGACCTGTGGAAGCGCTCCGGCCACTACGAGAACTACCGGGAGAACATGTACTTCGTGGAGTCCGAGGACCGGGAGTTCGGCCTCAAGCCCATGAACTGCCCCGGCCACTGTGTCGTGTTCGTGTCGCGCCTGCACTCCTACCGGGAGCTGCCGCTGCGCATGGCCGACTTCGGCCGCCTGCACCGCTACGAACGGTCGGGCGTGCTCTCCGGCCTCACCCGCGTGCGGTCCTTCTCCCAGGACGATGCCCATATCTTCTGCCGGCCCGACCAGGTGCAGGAGGAGATCTCGGCGCTCATCCGCATGATGCGGGAGACCTACGCCGCGTTCCACCTGGGCGCGCCCCGGTTCACCCTGTCGCTGCGACCAGAGAAGCGGGTCGGCACCGATGCCGCCTGGGACTGGGCGGAGGACACCCTGCGCCAGGCGCTCCGGGGTGAGGGCATCGTGTTCGAGGAGGTGCCCGGCGAAGGCGCGTTCTACGGCCCGAAGATCGATACCTTCGTCAAGGATGCCCTGGGACGGGAGTGGCAACTCAACACCATCCAGCTCGATCCCAACCTGCCGGAGCGGTTCGACCTGGAGTACGTGACCGAAGATGGCCGTCACGAGCGCCCCTTGATGATCCACCGGGCGGTGCTCGGCTCCATCGAGCGGTTCTTCGGCGTGCTCCTGGAGCACCACGCCGGGGCCTTCCCGGTGTGGCTGGCGCCGGTGCAGGCGGTGGTGATCCCCATTGCCGACCGGCACACCGCCTACGCTGAGCAGGTGGCCGTGGAGCTGCGGGCCGCGGAGCTGCGGGTGACGGTGGACGCCCGCTCCGAGCGCATGCAGGCCAAGATCCGGGACGCCCAACTCCAGAAGATCCCGTATATGCTGGTGGTGGGGGACAAAGAGCAGGAGGCCGGCACGGTGACGGTGCGCCACCGCTCCGGGGAGCAGCAGCCCGGCACCCCCCTGGGGGCCTTCAAGGAGATGGCGCAGGAGGCGGTGCGGGAGCGGCAGTAGGCGCAAGAGCGCAGAATGGGGAGCAATAGGTGAGCGGTTACCGCTACTGCTCCCGGTGCCTATGGGGGTATACTGATGGTACGAGATCGCTGAGGGAGACACCGAGAGGTCTGAGGGATATGGAGAAAGGAGCGCGTGGTGGACAAGGAACACGTGACACGTGCGAGATCGACGCGCAGGTTGCACCAGAAGCGGCATGATGCCATAGTGAAGGAGGCACGGGAACTGGTTGACCAGGTACTCGGCCGTTATGGAGAGCCGACCATGCCGCTCGAAGAGTTGAGAAAGCTGCTCGATAAGCGCCTTGGTCATATCGATCTTGGAGAGCTGATAGTGAAGGAGCGCGAAACGAGATAAGGATGCCTCTGTTTTACGTTGACACATCTGCCCTGGTCAAACGTTATCGTGTTGAACAGGGTACAGATGTCGTCAATCTGCTTTTCCAAGACCTCCTACCTGAAGACCGGTTCTATACCTCTTTCTTGACGGCCCTTGAGATGAGCTCGGCTTTCTATCGGTTGGTAGGAGCAGGACAACTGCGTGAGATCGAAGCCCGCCAGGTATTGGCCCGCTTCCGCCGTGATCTCTTAGACGAATTTCACGTTTGGCTGCTCACAAACGATGTCGTCGCCGCAGCTGAGCCACTCGTAGAGACGTATCGGCTAAGAACCGCAGACGCTCTTCATCTGGCCAGTGCCTTGGCTGTCATTGGTCTTGTTCCAACAACACCCGCCGTCATGGTCTCCAGCGACCGCGAATTGCTCCGTGCCGCCACCGCCGCGGGTCTCACCGTCCTCGACCCCACCGATGCTGATGCGCTGAACCGGCTCCGCCAGATCCGCACGGCAGCGTCGTAGCGGAACCGACGGAGAATCAACCCCTGCCCCTACCCGCCCCAGACCAGCCGCCGGAAGAAGCCTTATCTCCCCGGCTGACGCGCCGCGTTTGCCCGGCTGATCTCCCCGAGATATACTGGGGACAACGGGCCAGAGGGGAGGCAAGCGCAGGACGATGACCACGCAAGATGTGGGGCTGGAGCGGTTGAAGCGGGATATGGACTATTTTGAGGCCCACCGGGAGGAGTTGCTGGAGCAGTATCCAGAACAGTGGGTGGCGATCTTCCATGAGCAGGTGCTCGGGGCTGGCCCGGACTTCGACCGGCTGCTCGATGACCTCCAAGCGCGGGGTATTCCTGTCGGACAGGTGCTCATCGAGCGTGTGACCCGCCACGACGAACTCCTCGTCGGGCACCTATGTTACTCCCCTGACGCTTGCCATCCTGGACGCGCCCACCCGTCCACCGCTGCCCTCGCTGCTGGGCCGGGATGTGCTCGCCCGCTTCGCCCTGTACCTGGAGGAGCACACCAACTCCGTGCTCCTCTTGGACCCTGATGAGGCGGACCAGCTTCGGATGCACTTCCCCCGTTGACCGGACGCGCCCTGTCCGGGTATTCAGGGGAAAGGGCCGCCCCTACCCACCCCAGACCAGCCGCCGCACGACACCCCATAGCCCTTCGGTTGCCAGGGCATCCCAGTGAGAGGACTGCACGGCATTCAGACGGAGAAATTTAGAAGTACTTTCCACATCGCACGCAAGGTTGGATATCCAAATTCTGGGTATTTTGACAATGAGGGCATGCCGACATGGCTGCTCGTAGTGACCGCTGAGCCTGAATCTCTTCCAACCGTCGAGCGGCTGAGGAATTCGACGGGATCCCGGCTATAGCCCTAACCGCGTACATTGGCACAATTATCGTTAACACAACAATAATAGTTAAGGCCGCCAAGAAGATGGATACGATTAAACTCACGATAAGGTGAGTTATGTAGTCTTCGGTATCACCTATCTGCCACACATTTCCCCAAAGTTTCCAAATAAACATAGTGTCCCTCCAATATGATGCATAACTTAACGATATGCTAATGATATTACCTATCACTCCTTATTATGCCTTTTTAGAGTCAATCGTACCCCATTTATGATAAATCCTGGCTTACTACCGAATAATCCCGGTATATCTGTCGATTTAATGACGAAATATTGGGAAATTGCCTCTTTAGTCAGAATTCCATAGAAATCCGGAACCTGTCAATAGGAATGAGACACCTAACGGGCGAAATTACTGAGCCACCTCCTTTGTCGCAACCGCAGCCGGCTGCGGCGGGTTAATCCAGGCCGCCACGGGCAGCGACGGCGG
>JACQUQ010000245.1 GCA_016210175.1 Chloroflexota bacterium
CTTCCCGCAGGGCGATCTTAACTTATTCCCCTGTCCAGTTTTCTGGGTACATTATACCTCCTGGTCGGTCGTGGATGGTGTCAACCGGCCAAGCCGCCAGCTGCAACAGTCTATCAGTGCATAGGCGCGCCATTGTGATCAGCTTGGCCGCTTTCTCTGAATCGGGCTTGTGGTGGTATAGCTTGGCGACGAGATCTGGACGGCCAGTCACCTCATACACAGTGCCCTCGCCACCTCGCCCTAGCTCTGGGCCAAGCACCACTCGTACGGCTTGACTATTACATACTGCCGTCCTGGTCATGAGCGGACTCTCCCGCTGTCGGTAAGGCCGTGGTAGCACGCCGCGTGGCTAGGATCAGTGTCTTATCGTCATCGGTTCGGCTGTTGACTTGGCTTGAGCCGAGAAAAGTAGCCAGAAGGTGCGATAGCTTCTCACGAAAGCCAGGCAGTTCTACGCGCAGTGGTGCGAACATCGCCCGAAAGAAGGGGGCATAGGCAATTTGACTCGGGAAGTGCAGTGCCAGGCGCTGGAGGCCATCGGTGAAAAGGGCTATTTCACTGATGGAGCCAGCATACATCTCGTGTTCAAGATAATCCAGCGACTCCGGGTCAGTCGCAAAGACTGTAGTGTTCTCATACTCGCCCTTCTGAGGCCAGAAGACCCAGTTGTACTCCTGGGGCTCATCCTGAGACGACACTACGATTGCACCATCACCGATCTGGAAAAAGACAGCAGCCTTTATACCCACAATAGCGGCGAGGACTGTGCAAGCGAAATCACGCGGCCAAAGACCTTCAGGTCTGGCGATTGCGGCGATTTCCTCTTGGAATCGCTTCACCCAGTCGCAGACGAAATCGCGGCTAACGTCCTGCACTGTCCCACCGGCTGCAAACAGCGCATACATCTCGCCCAGGAATAGCTCACAGGCGAGCGTGGCGCCCACTTCCGCCCGCGCGGCGCTCCCGGCACCATCTGAGACAATAGCAACCAGCACTGGCTCGCCCGCGGCCGTATACATGACTTCGCAGTCGCTGGCATCTTGGCACGGCACAGCCAGTTTCGCATGCGAAGTACCAACGACTGAGGCCAAGGTAAAGCGCCATACAGTCTGGCTCATCCAACAACTGCCCATCCGTTGGGTGCCGTTGGGTCTTGGAGCGGGACCTGATCGCCCGGCTTGGAGCGGGAGACCGATCCGAGCGAGTTCGACAGCCAGGAGAAGAGGTCGCGGAAGCGCAACCCCTTCAGCCGCAGCGGCTCACGAACAGAGATTTGGGAAAGTTTGCCCATGTCCGCACCCTCCGCGCCCACAGCGAAGAACATGAAGGACTTCGACTCTTCGCCAACACGAACGCGGCTAGCTGCCCGCTGCCACGAGTCAGTCGGTGCTCCATCGGTAATGAGGAAGACCCAGGGGCGGTAGTAGGAGATCCCGTTCTGCCGATAGATTTCCTTACGCTGCTGTAGCATATCCAAACTCCGCTCAATGGCGGCTCCCATCGGGGTATCTCCGCTGGAGGTAAGCCGGGGCGGCTGGAAAACGTCGGCCGTTTGGAAATCAGTGACCACATTGACCGGACCGAAGGTAATGATGGCGACTTCGACGCGCTTAGCTGCCATGCTATCCGCCATTAGTTCATCTCTGAAAGTTGTCAGACCCGCATTGAGTTCCGCGATCGGGTGACCGGCCATTGAGCCCGAGGTGTCCAATAGTAGCATACAGGGGCAACGGGGCTCGGGATTTTCGGCGAACTCAGCCATTGAAAACGGAACTTGTTCGATCGTGCTCATCGCGCGTTCCTCCCAGCTTGGTATCATGCATATCATTTCATTAAATGGATCGCGGCTTGTTTACTCCCCCCGCACCTCCAGCAACTCCTTGATGTGCTGGACCACCTGGCTGAGCAACTCCCCGGAAGGGCCCCGCAGCACCAGGTCGCAGGCACGGGTCAGGTGCGTCTCGTAGGGGTTCACCTCGATGAGGGTGGCGCCCCGCCGTTGCGCCATGAGGGGGAACTCCGCTGCGGGGTAGACCGTCCCGGAGGTACCCACGATGAGCACGCAATCCGCCTGCAACGACTCCCGGTGGCAGATCTCCAGGGCGTCGCTCGGGATGGCCTCGCCGAACATCACCCCGTCGCCTTTGACCACCCCACCGCAGAACGGGCAGCGGGGCGGGAGCTGTTCCGGGTCCACCAGGAAGTCCGCGCGCGGCCAGCGGGCCAGGCACCCGGTGCAGCGCATGCGCGTGCGGTTGCCGTGGATCTCGACCACGTGCTGGCTGCCCGCCTCGTAGTGCAGGTTGTCGACGTTCTGGGTGATGAGGTACTTCAGGATGTCCATCCGCTCCAGGTCGGCCAGGGCGTAGTGGCCGGCGTTGGGCTGGGCGGTGTCGAAGGACGCGGTCTCGGGCCGCACGTCGTCGCCCCGCAACCGCCGCTCCCACCAGGCCTTGGGGTCGGCCAGGAACTGCTGGTAGCCGTTCATGGGGGGCTCGCCGTACTTGGTCCACAGGCCCCCAGGCCCGCGGAAGGGCGGAATGCCGCTCTCCACGGAGATCCCTGCCCCGGTCAGAGCAAGCACATACTGGGCGTCCAGCAACGTCCGGGCCACCCGGGAGATACGCGCGTCCAGGTCTGCGTCAGCCACCGCAGTGCCTCCTTCCCTTGTGCCCTTGTGGCGAACCTCACGCCCGGCCCCTTCCTCGGAGCGGGGAGGGAGCGCCAGTTTCCCCGCGCCGCTCCAGCGGGGCGTTCGGAGGAGCGATCTTGCTCGTTTTCCTCAGGCCAGTTCCTCAGCAAGCGCAGCCATAATAGCATAAAAGTCGGTAAAAGTACGATAGGGGACGCCATGCCTTGCGGCACGCCGTCTCCAGCCGCTCGCGGGCCAACACCAGATCGGCCCGCCGTGCGGCGGGGAAATCGGGCAGCCCATCCCCGATGTAGATAACCCGGCATCCGGCGCGCCGCAGCCGCTCGACGGCCCGTTCCTTGAGGTCCATGCCTTGTTCTTCCGCCAGAGGGCGCAGGTGGGCGTAGGAGACCCGCAGCCCGCGCCGGGTAAAGCGGGCGCGGGCGCACAGGAGCTCCGGCACGCCAACCCGGCGCGCTCCAGGATAGCCCGGATGTAGAACTCCAGCCCGGCGCTGGCGACGATCAGCGGGATGCCCCGGCCGCGGCAGAAGGCCACAAACTCCGGGAAACCGGGCCGGATGCGGGCGTGCGCCAGCGCATACGCCGTGAGCCGCTTCCGGGAGGCGCGCACCAGGGCGAACTGGCGTTGCAGCACGTCCTCGACCGTGATGCGGCCCGTAGTGAACTCCTCGTCCCAGCGCTGCCAGGCACCGCGGGCAAAGGCGCGCAGCAGGACCACCGCCATGTCGTCCATCGTGATGGTGCCGTCAAAGTCGCAGACCACTCCTATCCGGCTCTCGCCGTTGCCCATCGCTCGGTTCCTATCGGACGCGGGCGTGCGCCGCGCCGTCATGGTGTCCCGTCTATCCTCGCGCTTTTTCCACCCAAACGGAACCAGGGTGGTGCTGCGTCCCGCGGGGCGGGCGGCCTGCCTTGCTCCCGCTTTGCGGTTCTCGCTACAATGGCGGCAGGCCGGGATTCTGAGAGGAGCGGTGCAGCTATGGGGGGGCTTCCCATCATTATCGGCATTACCGGGGGCAGCGGCGCGGCCATCGCCAAGCGGTGCATCGAGCTGCTGACGGCGCACGAGCGTCCGGTCCTGGTGGTGTGTACCCCGGCGGGCCAGCGGGTCTGGCAGCACGAGGTGGGGACCCCCCTGCGCCAATGGCTGCGCACTACTCCCGCACGCCAGTACCCCATCGGCGACGTGGCGGCCCCCATCGCCAGCGGCACCTACCCCACGGGGGGCATGGCCGTGGTGCCGTGCAGCATGAACACCCTGGCCGCCATCGCCCATGGGCTGTCCACCAACCTGCTGGAGCGCGCCGCGGATGTGATCCTCAAGGAGAGCCGGCCATTGGTGCTGGTGCCGCGGGAAACGCCCCTCTCCGTGATACATTTAACAAATTTATTGACCCTGGCGCGCCTGGGTGTTAAAATCGTACCGCCCATGCCGCCGTTTTACGCTCGTCCGACCAGCATGGATGAGGTCATTGAGCATATCGCCGCGCGGGTGCTGGTGGCGCTGGGGGTTACCTCGGCCTTGCCCTACGATCAGCAGTACGGCAACGGGCTGCATTAGCAACGCAGAGCGGCGCCCCAGCGTGCGCAGATCGCACCGTAGCGCTACACCACCGAGGTTGGAGCATGGGGCCGGCCCCATGCTCTCTATGTTATCGGGTGGTGAGGAAGGTGCGTGAGAGAGGGAGCAGAGCGATGAGACAGTATGTGTCAGCGAGGCGTCGCTGGCTGGCCTACGTGGGTGTGATCCTGGGTGTCGTCCTGCTGGCTGCGGCATGCACCCCCGCGGCCGAGCCCGGCCCCAGTCCGGCGCCCGGCGCCACCGAGCCCGCCGGGACGTCGGCACCGGCAAAAGCGAAGATCCGTTTCGGCACTCTGCCGATTCTGGACGCAGTCCCCGCGCACATCGCCCAGCAGGAAGGCTATTTCGCCGCACAGAACCTTGAGGTCGAAATCGTTCCCTTCAACAGCGCGGTAGAACGGGATACCGCCCTGCTGGCCGGCCGGATCGACGCCGGCCTGAATGACCTGCCCTCCGGCCTGCTGCTGAACAAGGACGGCGCCAAAGCCAAGATCGTGCGCATCGCCATGCGGGCCACCCCCCAGCGGGCGCAGTACTCCATCCTTGCCAGCCCCAAAGCCAGTATTGCCTCGGTCGCCGACCTCAAGGGCAAGGAGATCGCCATCTCCAGCAACAGCGTCATCGAGTACGTCACCGACAAGCTCTTGCAGGACGCGGGACTGAAGCAAGGCGAGATCAAGAAGACCGAAGTGGTGGCCATGCCCCTGCGCATGCAGATGCTGGCCGAGGGCCAGGTGGCGGCGGCGGTGCTGCCGGAGCCCCTGGCGACGCTGGCCCGCAACCAGGGCGCCAAGGTGGTGCTGAGCGACCAGGGCACCCCGTATGGTCACAGCGTGGTGCTGGTGTCGCAGCAGTTGGTGACGCAGCAGCCCGATGCGGTCAAGCGTTTTCTGGCCGGGTGGGAGCAGGGCGTGGAAGCCTTCAACAAGGAGCCGAACACGTACCGCCAGGTGATGAACGAGGCGGCACGGGTGCCGGAGCCGCTGCGGACCACCTTGACGCTGCCGGTCTATCCCACGGCCGGCGTCCCGGCTGCGGACGAAGTGGAGGCGGTGGGCCGCTGGTTCGTGGAGAAGGGTGTGCTCAAGCAAGTGCTCCCGCACGCCCAGGTGGTGGATGCGTCCTTCTTGCCCGCCGGCGCCGCTAAGCAGGGTCAAGGCGGATACGACTCCGCATACTAGCCCGGACGAGGCCGGTGGGACGCTCCGGATGAGGCGCTAGCGACCCATGATTGAGTTGTGCGACCTGACCTTCGCCTATCCCGGCAAGCCACCCATCTTCGCCGGGCTCTCTTGGAGCATCAGGCGGGATGAGCGCTGGGCGGTGCTCGGCCCGTCTGGCTGTGGGAAGACGACGCTCCTCTACCTGCTCGCGGGTCTGCGGCGCCCTACCCAGGGCGCCGTCCTGGTTCAGGGCCAGCGCCTGACCGGGACCCGGCCCCAGACCGGTCTCATCCTCCAGGACTTCGGCCTGCTGCCGTGGGCGACGGCCGCCGAGAATGTTGCCCTGGGGCTGACCCTGCGCGGGGTGAAACCCGCCCCGCGACGCGAGGTGGTGGCAGGGTGGCTGGAGCGGATGGGGCTGAGCCATGTCGCCGGCCACTACCCGGCGGAGTTGAGCGGTGGCCAGCGCCAGCGCGTCGCCATTGCCCGCACCCTGGCCCTGGATCCCGACCTGTTGCTCATGGACGAGCCGTTCGCCGCCCTGGACACCATGACCCGGGAGGGCTTACAGGACCTGGTCTTGAGCCTCAACCAGCGGCGGGCCATGACCACGGTCATCGTTACCCATACCATCGAGGAGGCCGTGTTCCTGGGGCAGCGTATCCTGCTGCTGCGCCGGGATTCCAGGCGGCGCCCCCTGGTCGTGGAGAATCCCTGGTCCGGCAGCCTGGACTTCCGGAGCGATCCGGCCTTTGCCGAGAAGTGCCGGGAGGTCCGGAGCCTCCTGGCCGAGGAAGAAATGTGTGGGGGGGAGTACGACCGTGCGTAGTCGGGAGTTGGCGCTCGGCCTGGCGATGCTGCTGGGGCTGTGGCAGGGAGCGGCCATGCTGGTTCGGTCCAGCATCCTGCCAGTACCCGGGGAGGTGTTCCTGGCCCTGGCGAGCGGGCTGACGGGCAGCCTGGGCTGGCACATCCTGGTGAGCTGCTGGCGCATGGCGGCCGGCACCGGCCTGGCGCTGCTGGTAGGGGTGCCCCTGGGAT
Organism: Chloroflexota bacterium; assembly: GCA_016210175.1. Lineage (GTDB taxonomy): Bacteria > Chloroflexota > Dehalococcoidia > SHYD01 > JACQUQ01 > JACQUQ01. Next base: position 6,442 of record JACQUQ010000245.1, read on the forward strand.
TGCTCCTGGGCCAGAGCGCGGGACTACGGCGCTGGGCAGACCCCTTCATCTATGTGACCTACCCCGTGCCCAAGGTGGTGCTGCTGCCCATCGTGCTGCTGTTCCTGGGTATCGGTGACGCCAGTAAGATCGCCCTGATCTTCCTCATCCTGCTGTACCAGATCCTGGTGGTGGTGAAGGACGCCGCGGCCGGCATCCGGCCGGAACTGCTCTTATCGGTACGCTCCCTGGGGGCGGGGCCGTGGCAACTGCTGCGCTATGTCTACCTCCCGGCGTGCTTGCCGGCCACCATCACCGCGCTGCGCCTGAGTGTGGGGACCGCGATCGCGGTGCTCTATATTGCCGAATCCTTTGCCACACGCTCAGGGTTAGGCTATTATATTATGGACAGCTGGCAGTCGCTCTCCTACCAGCAGATGTATAGCGCCGTGGTTGCCATGAGTCTGGTGGGGCTGGCCCTGTACCTGGGCCTGGATGCCCTGGAGCAGCGGACCTGCCGCTGGGTCAAGGCCGGGAACGCCTGAGCCGCGGGGCGTGCCGTTGGCGCACCGCGGCGGTGGTCCCCGCGTGGCGTGCGAGCGGCGTCGGGCGAGCGGGTTGCCCAGGCACCAACGTCCCGTGCATTGTGCGCCGGACACGTGTACGTTACTCCAGGATCGATCCCCGCTGGGCCTTACCGGGCCGATGCCGGCACCGCGGGCCGGGTGCCGGCATCGGAGCCTCGGCGCAGGGAAGGAGGGGGCGCGTGGCGCACCTCACGGGGGTGGCGAAAGCCCGGTATGTGAGCCGCATGTTCGGGCGCATCGCCCGGCGCTATGACCTCCTGAATGGCATGTTGAGCTGGTGCCAGGCCCAGTCTTGGCGCCGGGCTGCCGCGGAGCTGGCGGCGCCAGGGCTGAACGGGCCGGCACTGGACGTCGCCACCGGTACCGGCGACCTGGCCTTTGAGCTGGCCCGGCTGGGGCGGGGGCAGGTGGTCGCGCTGGACTTCAACCAGGAGATGTTGGCGCTGGCCCGCGCCAAAGCCGCAGAGACGGACTGGGAAGACCGCCTGACCTTTGTGCTGGGGGATGCCCACGAGCTTCCCTTTCCCGATCACGCCTTTGCCAGCGCCACTATCGCCTTCGGCCTGCGGAATGTTATCAGCCCGCCGCGCGCCTTTGCGGAGTTACGGCGGGTGGTCGCCACCGGGGGGCGGATCGTCTGCCTGGAACTGGTGCAGCCTTCCATGGGGCTGACGGCGGCGTTCTATCACCTCTACCTCGACCGCATCGTGCCGCATCTCGGCCGGTGTGTGAGCGGCGACGGTGAGGCCTACCGCTATCTGCCGGAATCGGTGCGCGCGTTTCTGACCGCACGGCAACTCCAGGAACTGATGGAAGGTGCGGGCCTGCGGGGGGTCTGGTATCAGACCCTCAATTGGGGTACCGTCGCCATCCACGTAGGATGCAAATGACGATTCGGAGGGCACCGGCATGCCGAATGAGATCCCGGAAGTGGTGATTTTGCGGCTCCCCCTGTATGCCCGCGTCCTGGCCCAATTGGAGAGCCAGGGTATCGATGTGGTCAGTTCACAGATGCTGGGGGATCTGCTCCAGGCCACGCCGGCCCAGATCCGCAAGGACTTGAGCTACTTCGGGCGCTTTGGCAAGCAAGGACGGGGCTACAACGTCCACTATCTCCAGCAGGAACTGCGGCAGATCCTGGGCCTGAACCGCACGTGGATCATGGCGCTGGTCGGTGTCGGGCAGTTGGGCAGCGCCATCCTGAGCTACGGCGGCTTCCAGCGCCAGGGGTTCCAGATTGTCGCGGCCTTCGACGCCGACCCGGCCCGCACCGGCACCACCGTCGGCGGCCTGGTGATTCAGAGCGTGGCGGAGCTGCAAGAGACGGTGCGCACCCGCGGTATCGAGATCGGGATCGTGGCGGTCCCGGCCGCCCACGGCCAGGAGGTCGTGGACGCCCTGGTTGCCTGCGGCATTAAAGGCATCCTCAACTACGCGCCGTTCCAGGTACGGGTGCCGCGGAATGTCTGGGTGCGGGATATTGACCCGGTGGTTGCCCTCCAGAGCATGACGTACCATCTGAAGGGCGTCTATGCGCCTCCCCGCGCCATGTCCGTCGCGGTAGAGTAAATCCCAGGGCTTGTTCGTTTTCGGGGAAGGGTCGTCAGGTCCGTTCGCCCTGCGCCAGTCGTGGGGTGAACGGACCTGACCGTTCGCGGTTCCCTGCGGCGGAGTTTCCCCTGAGCGCCGTGGCAGAGCTCAGGACAGGCTGCGGCTTGATCTCGGCAGGTCGGGTGCGTATACTGAGGGCGTCTCTAAGGTCGGCTACCCTTCGGCATCTCCGGCCGCTGAACGAGAGGTCCCATCCTGAGAGCGCAGGACGCTGCATCTCGAAACCGCATAGCCGATTGGACGGTAGTACCGGCGAGGATCCAGCGCTGGTGTGTACGGACGGGCTACCGGATTGCCTATCGGCGTCATCCCATGGGCGTGCGCCATGCGGAACTGGAAGCCAGCCAGTGGTGGCCACGGGAGCGTGTGCTCGCCCACCAGTGGGACCGGCTCCGGCGCCTGGTGCGCTTCGCCTATGACCACGTCCCCTACTACCATCACGTGATGGACTCCCTCGACCTGACGCCAGATGCCATCCGCACGCCGGACGATTACCGTCGTCTCCCGATCCTCACGAAGGCAGACATCCGTGCCCATCGCGACGATCTGCTGGTGCGGGGCGTCGCCCGGAAGGACCTCATCGCTACAGGCAGTGGCGGGTCCACCGGGGAGCCGGTGGCCCTCTACCACGATGCCGCCATGGTTGCCGGGACCAAGGCCGTCAAGCTGCGGAACTTCCGCTGGGCCGGCTGGCAGCCGGGGGATGCCTGGGCGCGCTTGTGGGGCAATAACTTCGACATTGCCCCGCACCTGCAACTGCGTATGCGCCTGTGGGACCGGCTGACGCGGGTGCGCTGGCTGACCTGCTTCGATATGACCGAGGAGACCATGGCCCGCTACGCCCGCGAGCTGGCGGCCTTCCGGCCGGATATCATCGAGGCGTACGTGAACCCGCTGTACCTCTTCGCTCGCTTCCTGGAGGCGCGGGGGCTGGTGGGGACTATCCGTCCCCGCGGTGTCATCGTCTCCGCCGAGACGCTCTTTCCCCACCAGCGGGAGAAGCTGGGGCAGGTCTTCGGCTGCAAGGTGTTCAACCGCTACGGCGGCCGGGAGATGGGCGATGTGGCCCACGAGTGCGAGCACGGTACCATGCACCTGAACGCCGAGACCATCTACACCGAGTTCATCCGGGATGGGGCGCCGTGTCAGCCCGGCGAGCCGGGCGAGATCATCCTGACCGCCCTGGACCTGTACGCCATGCCGCTGCTGCGCTACAAGGTCGAGGACATCGGCAGCCCCTCCGACGCGGTGTGTCCTTGCGGGCGGGGCCTGCCTGCGATGGAAATGGTGCAGGGGCGGGTGCAGGACCTCATCACCATGCGGTCGGGGCGCTACCTGACCGGGGTCTTCTTCGCCCACCTGTTCAAGGACTTCGACATCGCCCGCTTCCAGGTGGTACAGGAGTCGCTGGACCGCATGGTGATCTCTCTGGTCCGGGGGCCGTCCCTTACCGAGGGCGATCTTTCGTATATTATGGAGAAGCTGCGGGAATATACCCGCAACGAGATCGCCATCGATCTGCGGCAGGTGGACCATATTCCCCTGACGGCATCGGGGAAGTTCCGGCCCACGCTCTCCCACGTGCCCCCGGACCTGGTGGGTACGGGTTCACGGGGTACGGATTCACCACAGAGCACACAGAGACCACAGAGATAATCTGGAATAGGGGTCACGGGGTACGGATTCACCACAGAGCACACAGAGACCAC
>JACQUQ010000247.1 GCA_016210175.1 Chloroflexota bacterium
CGCCGTCGCTGCCCGTGGCGGCCTGGATTAACCCGCCGCAGCCGGCTGCGGTTGCGACAAAGGAGGTGGCTCAGTAATTTCGCCCGTTAGGTGTCTCATTCCTATTGACAGGTTCCGCCCTGCGGCATCGCTCGTACCCTCCACCAAAGGAACGGTGCAGTTGTATCTCGCAGGTTCACGCTGCGTCATAGACCGCCACCGCGCTATCGAGCACCTTCTGCCGGAAGTAGCGGCTCAGTTCTCCGGGGGTCCTCAAGTCTACTTTCCGTCCGCCGAAGAGCACCGTAAGCTCTTCTTCCATACCAACGAGGCCGAAGAATCCCGGAACCTGCCCCGGCTCGAACTCCACCAGCACATCAATATCGCTGTCCGGGCGGAAATCGTCCCGCAGGACGGAGCCGAAGAAAGCGAGACGGCGGATGTGATGCTTCCGGCAGAAGTCAGCAATCGCTTGTTCCGGTACGGGCACTTTGATAGCAGTCTTGTCCGCCATTGCTCCTCCCTTCCCAGCCATGCTACCAGAGGAAGACCAGGTGGAATGGGACCCCTTCACAACTCCATTCTTCTGCCGAGGAGAGCCATATCTCCACGAACGTCCCGGCCACGAGAGGAACTCGTCGCCAGAACTGCTCAGCGTTGCGGAAGAACAGGACGTAGCCCTTGGCCGGCAGCCATTCCATGTCCCGTAAACATTCGTGGAGGGCATCCCAATTCCCGCCAAAATACTCGGGGAAGATCATGGCCTTGGCTATCGCAGTAAACAAGTGCTCTTTTGTCTCAAGGTCTGATCCATCGCTCTCGAACACCTGAAAGCCGCTGCTCTTCAGCCTGCTGGTGAGGCCGTCCTCTTCTTGATCAGGCAATGAAAAGTGTACACATTGCCATGTCACCCGCATCAAGTCGTTCGCGAACAGCATCAGTAACTCCTCGGATCGATCCGGATAAAAGACTCATAGTGGTCATCGCTATAATACGTCTCTCCTCCCGCGCCTTGCACGATGCGTCTTCTGCCCCGGCCACGAATACCAGATGTCTCCACCGTATATTCCCGATAGTACCCTGGCTCTCGTTGCGGTAAGCGACCATCATAGTTTTCGTATCTGGCCCCATCCTTTCTATGAAGGAACGGCCCGCCGGTCTCGATGTGGTCGAGCGTCCTGTCCACCTCCATCATCCGCTCAGGATCGCGGAAAGGCAAGCGCCGTTCGCCTTGTCTCACGGACATCTCCGGCGCCTCACGGCCGGATCCGCTCCAGGATGACGCTCAGGCGGCGCACGTCGCCCCGCACGAGGAGGGCCAGGGCCTTGCCCGCCCGCACCAGGAAGTCCCGTCCGTCGGGCCGGGCCGCAGCCGCCCGCCGCAGGAAGGCTGCCAGCAGCTCCTCCAGGGGCGCCGCAGGCTGGGCCGCCAGCAGCAGCGGCAGGAAGTCCAGGGCGTCGCTGAACTGGCGCACTTCCTGGTCGGCGCAGGGGTAGACGAAGCCATGGACCCGCGCCGGACGCTGGGGGACCGTATGGGTGATCCGGCCACCGGCCCGGTAGCCGACCACCAGGGCATGGAAGTCGGTACGGAAGAGCTGGTGCAGTTGGGGATGGGTCCGGTAGATGGCCTCGGGGTCGTCCTCGCCCCGGCCCAGGGCCACCGCCCGACGGCCGGGGTCCAGTCCTGCGGTGGTCACCTGGTAGACGATGCCGTACAGGTCCGCGTCGCCGTCAGCGGTGCGCACCAGGGAGCCGAAGGGCGGCGGCTGGTTCACCTCGTAGCTCTGCGCCACGAACTCTCCGGTGCTGGCTTCAATGACCTCGGCGATGTGCCCGGACACCACGCCTCCTTTGGTTGACCCGGCTGCCGCGGGAGCCTTGCTTGCGTTGCGAAAGGGCTAAGGTGTATTTGTAAACACCTATGGTACGTCAAGATGCGCTACGTTTGTCATGATGAGCGCAGCGAAGCATCCGTAGCCCCTTGGGTTTGGAGAACCGGGAGTACGGATGCTTCGGCCTCCGGCCTCAGCATGACAAAATTAGGACCTGATATATCTGCAATTTGTACACACCCTCTGGGGATCGGGGGAGGCGGTGCGGGTGCGAGCCGCCTTCACGCCTGGCTCCGCTCCAGGAACCGCACGAATACCTCGTTGCTCAGCAGACGCCCGCGTCCGCTCAGCCGCAGCCGGCCCTCGTGCCATTCCAACAGACCGTAGCCCTCGAGCTCTGCGAGCACCGGGCCGTAGGTCTCCTCCAGGGTGCAGCCAAAGCGGCGGGCAAAGTCCGCGGGATCGACGCCCTCGGCCAAACGCAGGTTGAGCATCATGGTCTCGCCGCGGGCCACCGCAGGCGGGATAGGCTCGACCATCGCCACCGGCGCGACCCGGCGCAGGGCCTCCTCCGCCAGGGGTTCACCCTGGACCGCGAGGGAGAGATCGGGGAGGGCGGTCTCGGCCAGGCACGCCACAGCCCGGATATAGTGGTTGGGCAGGCGGATGTCGGCGAAGCGCCAGCCCCCAAGATAGGAATGGGCCCCGGCGCCACAGCCCAGGAAGGGGGTGTTCCGCCAGTAGATCAGGTTATGGCGGCAGGCCCGGTCCGGCAGCGCCCAGTTGGAGATCTCGTAGTGCTCATAGCCCGCCGCGGCCAGGCCCTCTTCGGTCGCCAGGTACATGTCGGCTGCCAGGTCGGGGTCGGGGAGCGGCACCCGTCCCTGGTCCACCCAGCGGCCCAGGGGGGTGCCCTCTTCCACGGTGAGCGCGTAGCACGACAGGTGCTCCGGCCGCAGGGCCAGCGCACGGCGCAGGCTCTCCTGCCAGCGATCGAGGGACTGGCGCGGCAGCCCGTAGATAAGGTCGAGGTTGATGTTGGCGAAGCCGGCCGCGCGGGCCCGCTCGAAGGAGGCGAGCACCTCCGCCACGCTGTGGATGCGGCCCAGCCAGCGCAGTTCGTCGTCGTGGAAGCTCTGGACACCCATGCTCAGCCGGTTGACGCCGGCCTCCCGAAAGCCCCGGAGCAGGTCCACGCTCAGGGTGCCGGGGTTGGCCTCCAGGCTCACCTCGGCGTCCTCGGCCAGCAGGAAGGCGCGCCGACACGCGCTGAGGATGGCTGCGACCTGCTCGGGGGTCAGGAGCGAGGGCGTTCCGCCCCCGAAGAAGACCGTCCGCGCCGGGGCGCGCTCCGGCCCTGTGCCGGGGAGTTGCCCACCGGCGAGGGCCACACCCCAGCGGGTCACCTCTGCGATCAGCGCCTCTACGTAGCGGGGGATCAGGGCATCCATGCCCGCGTAGGTGTTGAAGTCGCAGTAGTGGCACTTCTTCTCGCAGAAGGGAATATGCAGGTAGAGCCCGATGCCGGGCGCCCCGCCCGGTTCGGCCTCGGCACGGCGCTCCGTAGCAGCATGCACGTCCGTATCGCCTCCAGCAGGTCCTGGCCTCATGGTACCATCCGGTGCACGGTACCGACAAGCAACGGCCCGACGGCGGCCGATAAGCAATGCTGGAGCCGATGGCACGTGCATCAGAGCAAGTCGGGGTGCTCCTGGAGTATCTGGCGCAGGGCCGGCCAGGCCCAGTGCTGCGGGTCGCCGATGTAGAGCACCGTGCGGATGCGGTTCTCCATGGCGGTGACGGTCTCGCGGGTGAAGTAGGTACGGAGCGGGGCGTCCTCCCAGCCCACCACCCGCACCCGGCCCTCCGCTTCCGGCACGACGATCCCGCGCACATCGGCAGCGAACTTCCCCCGGCGGGGCACGTCGATGAGCACCGTGCTCTCCGGCACCGGCCCGCCTATCCGCTGCGCCAGGGCCGCGGCCAGTTCCTGCTCCTTGGCGCGACGGGCCAGGGCGTCGGTGTACTCCTGGTCCTTCTCGGGGGCGTCGGCGCACGAGAGGGCGACGGCCCGCTTGTAGAGCTGGCGGTCCTCGACCCGTTGCAACAGGTGGAAGGAGGGCGGCGGCTCGGCCCCGGCTTGCGCTACCACCTCCCGTAAGGCGGCCGGCATGGTGGCATCAGTCGCCAGGCACAGGCGCAGCAACTCCGGGTGGGTCACGTCCAGGTCGGTCAGGCCCGCCGCCAGCAAAGCGTCCAGCACCGCACGGTTGATCATGGCGCTGGCGATGCGGGCGGTGTGGTGCCAGTACACATAGCGGAACATCAGGTACTTGGCGAAAATGACGGACTCGACGGTGCCGATGCCGCTCTCGGTCACTACCAGGTCCTCGGTGTCCGGGTCCACGGCCAGGAAATCGATGAGGCGCTGCACCTCAACGCGGCCGTAGGGGACGCCGGCGTGGTGGGCGTCCCGGTTGAGGTAGTCCAGCTTGTCCAGGTCCATCGGCCCGTCCAGCAGCGTGTTCAGGAAGCGCGGCACGCCGGGGTAGGGCTGGCCGCCGATGAGGGCGGCCACCATGCGCCGGTCCACCTCCCACTGCCCCGCCAGCACCCGGCCCAACTCCGCATCGGTCAGCACCAGGTGGACCGACAGGTCGGCGTGGGACAGGCGCTGCCCGCCCACCTCTAGCTCGTCCATCAGGTGGGAGAAGGGGAAATGTCCCAGGTCGTGGAGCAGCGCCGCGGCCAGGGTGGCGCGCCCTACCTCGGGCGGGAAGTCTACCAGGGCCGTGAGGTGTTGCAGGGCCAGACGGGCCAGGTGGTAGACGCCGATGCCGTGGCTGAAGCGGGTGTGGGTGGCGCCGGGATATACCAGGTAGACCGGGCCGATCTGCTTGATGTGCTTGAGGCGCTGGTACAGGGGGGTGTTCAGGGTGGCGTAGGCCGCCGCCGACAGCGGGATGCTGCCGTACACCGCATCCCGGATGGAGTAGGGCGCGCGGGCGAACAGGTAGCCGTGGCGGGCCAGCCCCAGCAGGGCGCTATCGGTGCCCGCGGGGCGGCCGTCCGGTTCCTTCGGGAGCGGAGGGGCGGGCTCCTCCACCTCCGGGTTCGCGGATGGCGGTGCGCTGGCCTCTGGTTGGCCATGGGGATTAACAGGGTCCGGGTGCGTCATCGGGTCTATCCTGGTGTGTGCAGGCGAAAAGTGACGTAATAAAATCCAGGAACTGGGTCTTGTCCTGAGCATACGACCTCAATAAGGTGAAGGCGGTCATTATTCATGGGTGCCTCCGTGAGAACTGCTGATATTCGAAAAGCCAAATCTTCGACTTATAGCCGCCTCTAGTGCTCTGTCAATCCTCCTGTGATGGGTTCCACCCTGCCGCCCTGAAGGGCGGGCCCGCCGTTCACGGCGGCGGGCTCACCCATCAGTTCACGGCTGACAGACCACTAGTGCGTGTTGGCAAGACATCTCACGTGCATCACGATATGCTACGTTGGTCATGCTGAGCTTTTCAGGCAGCGGGAGGCCGCCAGTCCCCGACCATGACATCCCGCTTGATTGCCCACCGCAGGCACGGCAGACACGGATGTCATTGCAAGCGCAGCGGAGCATCCGTAGCCCCTTGGGTTTGGGGAACCGGGAGTACGGATGCTCCGGCCTCCGGCCTCAGCATGCCACCATGGGGACCTGGTCTCTCTCCACGTTGCAGACATACCCTGGTCCGCACGGACTGAGGGAATCCCATTGCGCCAGAGGAGCAGCGGGTGAGGAGAGCAACGCTATAGCTCGGCATGACCGGGGGAGGAAGGGCAGGCCCGGCGGCTGCCCCGGAGCGCAGGGCGGCAGGCGGTCAGGTCACGGGCTTGCGGTGCCGGATCTCCATGAAGCGCAGCCAGTACGCCGCATCCCGGATCTGCCCGGCGTAGGCGCTGTCCGGGTGCAGCTCCTGGGCGATCCGCACCAGGTGATCCCCCGCCCAGTACGCGCTCGCCAGATCGGCCAGGGAGGCATAGCGGCGCAGCACACTCACCGATGCGGTAAGCGCCGGTGCGAACTCACCGCCGCACCGGTGCGAGGCGTCAAGGAGGGCGTTGTAGCCCTCCGCCCAGGTTTTCATGGTCGTCATCAAGGTCGGCATACGTAGGCACCATAGCTCAGCGCCCCCGCTACCATAGTAGGGGGCATCATGCCAGGGAGACGAGGAGCCGCAGTTCATCCCGGATGAGCCGGGGCAGCAGGAAGTGCTCGGCCACGTGCTTCCGCCCGGCTGCTCCCATCGCCGCGCCCTCGTCGGGATGCCGCAGCAGATGGACTACCCGCTCGGCGCACTCCTCCACACTGTCCACCAGGTGCCCGCTCACCCCATCCTGGAGCTGGAGAGGGATGCCGCCGGCGCGGCCGGCGACCACGGGCGTCCCTTTCCATAAGGTTTCGGAGACGACCAGCCCAAAGCCTTCCCGGATGGACTTCTGGATCACGACCCCAGAGTGGCGCTGAAAGGCGTTCACCTCCATGTTACTCACTCCCGTCAGGTTGGTAAACACAAAGGCGTCGGGTTCTCCCTTCTCGTACTCCTGGATCTCCGCGTAGATGTGCCATCCCTCCGGGTCATCCAGGGCCATGGAGCCTACCAGCGCCAGTTGCAGGCCGGGGATTTCTTGCTTCGCCAATTTGTACACCGCAATGACCCCCAGGGGGTCCTTCCAGGGGTCGAAGCGCGAGACCTGGGTAATGATGGGCCGCTCGGTATCAATCCCCATCCAGTCCACGATCCGGCGACACATCTCCGGGGGCACGTCCATGTTCTTCGGACTCAAGGGATCGATGGCGGGAGGGATAATGCTGACGTATTTCACCATGAGGTCGGCAGGGATGAACTGCCCCATGGTGAACACTGCCGCGTCATACGCCTCGATAAACGGCTTCAGGAAGGCCCAAACGTCGGGATTGGGCTGGGAGGTATCGATATGGCAGCGCCACACCCACTTGGCGCCCCTATCGCCACGCAGGTGCCGCACCGCCGCAGCCTGGGGATCATGGATAACGATGAAATCGTAGTCCTTTTCCATGAGCCGGGCGTTGCGGGTGTTATACAGGAGGTAGGTTTCCTTGTCCTCCTCGGTGAGCGCGTGCGCCGCGCCCTGAAGGGCATTGTGAAAGGCTTTGGTAACGGTGAAGAACTTCTCGTCGCCGAAGATGACCCGCCAGTCGGCTGCCAGGCCCAGGGCGCGGAGCAGGGGTACCTGTGAGCGGAGGAGTTCGGAGACCCCGCCGCCGTAGGGGGTGGCATTGAGGTGGAGGATCCGCGCCCCCTTCAGTTGCCCCGCCAGCGCGCGCAACTCTTGGAGCGCTTCCTCTCCGACAATCTTTTGATACTCCGCTAACGACCGTCTCCCAACATCAACAAGTTGGAGCAATCCCGTACCTCCCGCGCATGTCCACCCGCATTGTACCACGGTGCCCGCACCCTGCGAACGGGGGAATGGCCCTGTTCTTTCGGGCTTCTGCGTTGTCACCCTCACCCCGACCCGCTCCCAGAGACGGGTGATGCACATTCCGATCTGGTGTAGGGGCGAATACAAGATTCGCCCCGATCCTGCCTGGTGCAGCATCAAGAGACATGTTCGGCATGGGCAACCATGCAGGGGCGCATGGCCATGCGCCCCTGCCACCGCCCGATTCCCGACGACCTGCCCTGATCGTGCAATAGGCCCTGCCCCTGGGGAGAAGCAGCCGCCGCGCGGGAAGGGGGCGATATACCGTGCGTCCCTCCGGCCTCCTCTCGGCTGCCGGATGCCTCTCACGCTACCGCAACGCCGGCCGCCTGCCCCGCCGCAGGAGCTTGTGTCCCTCCACCGCTACCACGATGGTGCTCGCCACGGCCACCATCATGGCCCAGGCCTCCAGGGCGATAGGCTCCACGCGCAACACGAACTGGGTCGGCGGGAGGTACAGCGCCGCGGTATGCACCCCCAGCGCCGCAGCCACCGACAGGAACAGGAAGGGGTTGGACACCGGGCTCAGCCGGAACACCGAGGTGAACTCCGAGCGGGCGTTGCCCGCATGGAAGTTCTGGAACAGCACCATCGTGGTCAGCGCCACGGTCTGGGCCTGCGTCAGCGAGCCAGTCCGGTCCAAGGCCCACCAGAAGAGGAACAGCGTCCCCGCCGCCATCACCAGCCCCGCCACGGCCGTCCGCTCCCACAGCAGCGCTGAGATGATCCCCTCCTCCCGGCTCCGGGGCGGCCGCTTCAGCACGCCGCGCTCGCCCGGCTCGAAGGCCAGCGCCAGGTCCTGGAGCCCATTGGTTACCAGGTTCAGCCACAGGAGTTGGGCCGGCAGGAACGGCAGCGGCCACTGGAGGACCAGCGCTGTGAGAATGGTCAGGATGGCCGCGGCGCCGGTGGAGATCAGGAAGAAGGTCACTTTGCGGATGTTATCAAAGGTGATCCGTCCTTCCTCAACCGCGGCGTAGATGCTGACAAAGTTATCGTCGGCCAGCACCATATCAGCCGCCTCCCGCGCCACATCGGTGCCGCTCTTGCCCATCGCTACGCCGATGTCCGCCACCTTCAACGCCGGCGCGTCGTTCACGCCATCCCCGGTTACCGCCACGACCTCGCCGCGGCGCTGGAGCGCCCGGACCACCCGTAGCTTGTGCTCCGGGGCCACCCGCGCGTAGATCACGACGTCGCCCACGCGCTGGCGCAGGGTCGGGTCGTCCATGCGCTCCAGGTCGGCGCCCGTCAGCACCGGGGCATCGTCCCCGGCCAGCCCCAGTTCCCGGCCGATGGCCCGGGCGGTCACTGCGTGGTCTCCGGTGATCATGACCACGCGCATGCCTGCCTCCCGGCACCCGGCGATGGCCCCGCGGACGCCCGCGCGAGGCGGGTCCATCATCCCCTGGAGCCCCAGGAACGTCAAGCCCTCCGGCTCGGTGACGTCCTCCGGCCCCCGCGGTGGGTGCGGGAGGACGCGGTACGCCATGCCCAGCACCCGCAACCCATGGGACGCCAGATCCTGCGCCGCCCGGTGTATGCCCTCCGGCTCCAGGGCGACCGGCGCTTCCTCCAGCAGCATCCGGCTGCACATCGTGAGCACGCGTTCCGGCGCGCCCTTGACGAAGAGGAAGTGCTGGCCGTCGTGCTCTCGGATGCTGGCCGAGTACTGCCGCTCCGGCTCAAAGGGGATCTCCGCGTAGATGGGGTAGGCTGCCCGCACCTCCTCAGGCTCGATGCCCAGCCGCGCCGCCACGATCAGCAGGGCCGCCTCCGTCGGGTCGCCCCGCACCTCGAAGTCCCCCTGCTCCAACAGGGAGATGTCGGCCTCGTTGGTCAGCACGCCGGTGAGGAGGGCGAGGTAGAGGGGCCGGTGTTCCGGGAGCTCTACCGCTTCGTCGTCCGCCAGCAACCCGGCGCGCCCCGGACGCTCTTCGCTCACGACCTGGAAGGTCCTGCCACCCGCCCAGATCTCCTGCACCGTCATCCGGTTCTCGGTCAGGGTCCCCGTCTTGTCCGAGCCGATGGTGGTCGTGCTCCCGAGCGTTTCCACCGCCGGCAGCCGCCGTACGATGGCGTTGCGCCGTGCCATCCGCCGCACGCCCAGGGCCAGGGTAATGGTGAACACCACCGGCAGCCCCTCCGGCACCGCGGCCACGGCCAGCGCCACCGCTACCATGAACATGTGGGTCGGGCTCTGGCCCAACACGATGCCGATGCTGAACGCCAGCGCCGCGGCGATGCCGACCACCAGGCCGATCACGCGGGCGAACTGGGTCATGCGGTGCTGTAAGGGCGTCTCCGCCCGCTCCTCGCCACGCACGCGCGCCGCGATGACGCCCAGCTCCGTGTCGGCGCCGGTAGCGACCACGTAGCCCCGACCGCGCCCGCTGGCGACGATGCTCCCGGCGTAGGCCATGTTGGTGCGGTCGGCCAGGGACACCCCGGCGTCCAGGCGTCCGGTTCCCTTGGTCACCGACAGCGATTCGCCCGTCAGCAGCGATTCATCCACGCGCAGCGCCGTCGTCGCGACCAGCCGCATATCCGCCGGTACCCGGCTGCCCGACTCCAGCAGCACCAGGTCGCCCGGCACCAGCTCCCGGCTCTCCACCTCCCACTCCCGGCCCTCGCGGATGACACGGGCGTGGGGCGCCACCAGCCGCATCAGCGCCCGCACCGAGACCTCTGCCCGCCGCTCCTGCGTGAACCCGATAACCGCGTTCAGGAGCAGCGCCGCCGCGATCACCCCGGCGTCGATGTACTCCCCCAGGACGACCGTGACCACCGTTGCCAGGAGCAGGATGTAAATCAGCGGGCTGCGGAACTGGTGGAGGAGAATGGCCAGGTTGCTCGGAGGCGGCGCCTCTTCCAGCTGGTTTGGGCCGTAGCGCGCCAGCCGCGCCGCGACTTCTGGCCGGGAGAGGCCGTATGTGCTCGTCCTCAGGGCGGCCTCCACGTCGCTCCGGGTAAAGGCGTGCCAGGGCGAAGGCTCCACCTGCCCGGTCATGTCGGCGATGCGTGCCATCTCGTCGCTCCTGCGCGCCGTGGGTGGTCGCGCGCACCGCGCCGGCAGGGCTTCGGGGCGCGGCCGGCGGCGCTCGGCATCCTCGCTGCCCGGCGTCTCAGGCCCAGGTCAGGCGCTGCGGGCGCTGGGCCGGCGGTCCGCCACTAGCTTGAGCAAGTCGTGGCGGCTGATAATACCCACCAGCTTCCCGGCGTCCACCACTGGGACGCGCTTGATCTCATGCTGTACCATCTTCTCAACGATCTCCCCCACCGGGGTATCGGGCGCCGCCGTGATAAGTTTCCGCTTCATGACCTGGGCGACTGGCAGCGCGCCGGCATCACGGTAGGCTTCCGCGATCTCCCGGAAGGACGTCAAGCCACCCAGGAGCGCCAGGACCGGCGTGTCGCTGAACGGGAGGTGCCGCCGCTGCGCGGTGAAATCGGTGTGGGTCAGGATCCCCACCAGGTCGCCGGCGCGGTCCAGCACCGGCAGGCAGCTAACTTTACGGTTGAGCATCAGCCGCGCGGCCTCGGCCAGGGTCTGGTCCTCCCGAATGGTGACCACCGTTCGGGTCATGATGTCGCGGGCCTTTGTGGTATACATTCTCCACCGTCCTCGGCGTACTACGGATAGCGGGGGCGCGTCCGGGTCCGGTCCCCACCGTGGGGCGCTCCCCAGCGCGTTGCCGGCGTGCAGATGCCTGCTCGCCCTCCTTCTAGCTTACCGCGACGGGATACCGGATGCGTGAACATCGCATGAAAACCTGGAGCGACGTCGTATCAGCAGCGGGACTCCGCTATCCGGCGGCGGTCGGACAGTTGCGCGACCCGGCCCGGTAGGGTATGCTCTGCAACCAAAGATGCCGAACGTTATCCCAGGCGCTGGCACGGCGGCCAGTGCCCCACCATTATGAAGGGGGACCTGCAATTCCATCGCAAGGCTTGCGCTCGTTCCGCGTGTGCGCCCTCGTCCTGGGTGTGCTCCTGACGTGGGCGGTCGGCGCCGGCTGCGCTCCCGGCTCCGGGATGACCCCGGAGCGTGCCCAGGCCACCGTCACCGCCTTCGCCGTGCAGCGCGCCGCGACCGCCCAGGCCCAGGCGCGCCAGGCCCAGGTCGCGGCCACGGCAACCGCCCACGCCCAGGCCGCGGCGACCGCCACGACCCAGGCGCTTGAAGCCCGCCGCCAGGCCGAGGCCACCGCCACCGCCCTGGCCCAGCCGACCCCAACGCCGACCGGCACCCCGACGCCAACGCCGACGGCAGCCTCGCCCGCACCGACACCGACCGGCGGCCCGCGTTCCGCCACCGCCGCGGAGGGCAGTGGCACGGTACAGTTGCGGGGGGATTCCGCCAGCTTCAACTTTGCGGTGAGCCGGCGCCCCGATGGGCAGGTGGAGGGCCAATTGGTGTACGCCAGCGGTCGGGGCACGCTCCGGGCGAGCGCGTTCACCGCCCTGGAGGTGGAGACCGGCCTCGCCAGGTTCTCCGGCTTCGGCACCTTCTCCGACCTGCCGGCGCGGGTAACCTTTACCGTCATCGCCCGCAGCAGCGGGCAGGGAGGGGACGGCGGCAGTCTCCGGATGGTGGTATCCCTCCCCAACGGTCAGGAGTTCCTGGCCGAGAGCGGTCCGCTCGTCCGGGGCGCCATCGCCGTCGCGCAGCCGTAGCCGGACGCCGCAGGAGCGTGGAGTGCGCGGTTGCTACCGTTGCTCCGGGACCGTCGGGGTCCCGTGCAGCGAGCGTTATGAAACGGGGGAGGCGGTGGTGCAGCAAGCAGATCGGATGCAGGCGGTAGCAGTGACCCCCGGACGCGCCGGTTCCGCCCGGTTGGTGGAGGTCCCGCAGCCGGCAGCGCCCGGACCCGGCGAAGCGCTGGTGCGGGTGCTCCAGGCAGGGGTCTGTGGGACCGATGTGGAGATCACCGGCGGCCTGTATGGTGCAGCGCCCGCCGGAGACGACTTTCTCATCCTGGGCCACGAGTCGTTCGGGGTGGTGGAGGACGTCGGCCCCGACGTCCACGACCTGGCCCCCGGAGACTACGTCGCCGCCATGGTGCGGCACCCCGATGACTGCCCCAATTGCCGCCGGGGTGAATGGGACATGTGCATCAAGGGGGACTACCGGGAGCGGGGCATCCGCGGGCTGCACGGGTTCATGCGGCCCTATTATGTGGAGCGGACCTCCCACCTGGTGCTGGTCCCGGCCGCGCGGCGCACGCTGGGTGTGCTCATGGAGCCGTTGAGCATCGTGGAGAAAGGGCTGGCCCAGATCGCCCGCATCCAGGACCGGATGCACTGGGAGCCTACGACCGCGGTCGTGCTGGGGGCCGGTCCCATTGGCCTGCTGGCTACCGCGGTATTCCGAGTGTCCGGCTACCGGACCTTCACGGTGGCCCGCACGCCCCGACCCAACTCGCGGGCCGATCTCGTCGAGCAGATGGGGGCCGTCTACCTCAGCACGCAGGAGACCCCCGTCAGCGAGTTGGGCCGCGCCCTGGGGCAGATCGATGTGATCCTGGAGGCCACGGGGAATGGCGCCGTAGCCTTCGAGGCGGTACACAGCCTGGGCACCAATGGCATCCTCTGCCTGACCAGCGTCACGCCGGGCGACCGCCGGGTGGAAGTCCCGGCCGACACCGTGAATATGCGCCTGGTGCTGGGGAACATGGCGGTGTTCGGCGCGGTGAACGCCAACCGCAGCCACTTCGAGCAGGGAGTACGCCACCTGGAAATGTTCGAGCAGCTTTGGCCGGGGGTCATAGCGCGGTTGATCACGCACCGCTTTCCCCTGGCCGACTTCGCCGCCGCCCTGGAGCAGCAGCAGGACCGGGAGAGCATCAAAGTGGTGCTGGACCTGGCCGGGTAGAGGGCAGCAGCGCCCACGATGCCCCCACGCTCCCCCGCCGCGCTGCGCTCAGCATCCCCTCTTCTCCCGTGGGCTCAGCCCGATTATGGTGCGCGCTCTGGCTCAGGAATCGGCCATACGGATTCCATAGTGCGGTATACTAGGCGCAGCAAGACCAGGAGCACTCCCTATGGAACGAGAACGTTTTGGCCTTCCCAAGCTGGAGCTCCCCCCTGAGCCTCCCATCACCGTAGAAGAAATCGAGCGCAGGAAGAAGGTGGGGAAGGAGTTGGACAAGCTCCGTGAAGAGATTGGACCGTTAGGCATCACATGGGAGGAACTGGACACCGAGGAGGATGAAGATGGCTGAGCGTCCAACCTACGTGGTGGATGCCTCAGTTGCTACGAAGTGGGTGTTGCAGCTCCCTGATGAAGCGCACACGCAGCTTGCCACCACCGTCCGCAGGGACTTCGAGGAAGGCAGGACCCGCCTGATTGCGCCGGATCACCTCCGTGCCGAGATAGGACACGCGCTTTTACTGACGCTGCACGGGTTGCTAAAGGTACCCGGCTGCCCGGATGCACCCGAGGATGACATCCCGCTTGTTGCGCAGGCGCATGGTCGCCAGCCGCAGTTCGCGATGCAGGTGACGCAGGTCCCGGCAACAGACGTTGCGC
>JACQUQ010000253.1 GCA_016210175.1 Chloroflexota bacterium
GCTCTCCCGCAGGCCCTCGGGCAGGCGGATGCCGCAGACGGTCCCCTGCCGCTGGTACTCGGCCCAGCCGGAGCCTGCCAGGTAGCCCCGCGCCACGCACTCCACTGGGAAGGGCCGGGCCTTTGCCACGACCATAGAGCGGTCCACCAGGTCCATAAGGTCGGTCTCGCTGCCCGCCAGCCACGGGTATACCATGAGCTGTTCCGGGTGCTCCACCACCGCCCGGTAGTGGTTGGGCACCAGGTGCGCCGTTTTCTCGAACCAGAAGGCCGAGAGGCGGGTGAGCACCGCGCCCTTATCGGGGATGCCGTTGGGCAGCACCACATCAAAGGCGGAGATGCGGTCGGTGGCGACCATCAGCAGGGCATCGCCCAGGTCATAGGTATCCCGCACCTTGCCCCGCCGGAACAGGTGGGGGAGGCGCGTCTCCAGCACAACGGGCATATTAGAGAACTCCTTGCAGCGGTTTGTGGCTGTCCACGCCACGAGCGCACGACCTTCGCTCAGACCGTCGGCCACCTTGTCTGTGAGAGGAGGTCGGCCACCTTCGGGATGAGGCGGCGACCTTCGGTATCAATACCGAGGCCAAACTGGTCTAGCGCTACCACTCCGAGCAGCACGGGCGCACCCCGACCACCGATGAGTACCGATGTGGCGATGATTTCTCCCAGGTCAACCAGTTCCACGAGCGCGTTCGCCAGCGGGTACTCGACAATCTGGCCATTCGCCAAGCGGAGACGCCGAGAACTGGTAGGGGTGAGTCGCAACTGCTCTGCCATTTCCTGCGGTAGCTGGCAGAAGGTCGCGCCGGTATCCACGATGGCGTCGGCCTCCGCGACGGCCGTGCCCGCCAGGTTGGAGAACCGCACGCGCTTCCTGAAGGTCGGCATCGGAACCTCCCCCGCTCCTCCGCAGGAGAGGGTTGGGTACGGTATCGCCGGCGCCTCACCCAACCCGCGGACGGGGCAGCAGGAACAGCCAGACCACGATGGCGATGACCGCCAGGGGCACAGCCGGAAGGAACTGGACGCTCACACCCCAGAGGAGCACGGCAATGGCGAAGATAGGAAGCAACCAGCGCAGCACCGCCATCACACCCTCCCTCATCACGGACCCCACCCGGGGCAGCGCCCTGCTGCCCTACTCGTTGAACCCCAGGCGGGTATAGATCGCATCCACGTGCCGCAGGTAGTAGCCGTAGTCGAACAGCCCCTGCAACTGCTCCCGGCTCAGGCGGGCGGCCACATCGGGGTCGGCGGCCAACAGGTCGAAGAAGGGCGTGCGCTCCCGCCAGGCCCGCATCGCATTGCGCTGCACAATCTTATACGCCTCCTGGCGGCCCATACCTCCCTGCTCGATGAGGGCCAGCAGCACCCGCTGGGAGAACACCAGGCCCTGGGTCCGCTCCAGGTTCTCGCGCATGTGCTCCGGGTAGACCTGGAGGCCACGGACGACGTACGCGAAGGTGCCCAGCATGTAGTCCAGCAGGATGGCGGCGTCGGGCAGGATGATGCGCTCGGTCGAGGAGTGGCTGATGTCCCGCTCGCCCCACAGGGCCATGTTCTCCAGGGCCGTGGTCGCGTAGCCGCGCAGCAGGCGTGCCTGGCCGCAGATGCGCTCCAGCAGCTCCGGGTTGCGCTTGTGGGGCATGGCCGAGGAGCCGGTCTGCCCCTCTTCGAAGGGCTCCTCGGTCTCCAGGATCTCCGTGCGCTGGAGACCCCGCAGTTCGGTGGCGCAGCGCTCCAGCGAGCCGCCGATGATAGCCAGGGTGGTGACCAGTTGGGCGTGCCGGTCCCGCTGCACGATCTGATTGGAGATGGGCTCCGGGGCGAGGCCCAGGCGGGCGCAGGCCACCTCCTCCACCTGGGGCGGCACCGAGGCGTAGGTCCCCACTGCGCCGGAGATCTTGCCCACGGCCACGGCCTGGCGCGCTGCGGCCAGCCGCTCAGCGTTGCGGCGCATCTCCTCCCGCCACAGGGCCAGCTTGAGGCCAAAGGTGATAGGCTCGGCCTGGACGCCGTGCGTGCGCCCGGCCATCAGCGTGTACTTGTGCTCCCTGGCCCGCTGCTCCAGGGCCGTCACCACCTCGGCCACATCCTCGGCCAGCACGTCGCAGGCCTCCACCAGTTGCAGCGCCGTAGCCGTGTCCCAGACATCGCTGCTGGTCAGGCCCAGGTGGATGAACCGGGCGTGCTCGCCCACCGTCTCCTGGACCGCCCGTAGGAAGGCGGTCACATCGTGGTGGGTCTCGCGGAAGTGCTCCTGGATGCGGGCGAGGTCGAAGCCGGCGCCGCGGATGGCCGGCATGGCCTCCTGGGGGATAGCCCCAAGCTCGGCCCAGGCTTCGCAGACCGCGATCTCCACCTGGAGCCACTTCCGGTACTTGTGCTCTTCAGACCACACCTGGCCCATGCGGGGACGCGTGTACCGTTCAATCACCCAACTACTCCATTCCGGGGGGCGTGCCAGGGGACGGGGCCGCTCCCCGTGGCGACACCCCGGGGCCGTGTTCAGTCATGGCTGCGCCGGGCTAGCGCCACCAGCAGGCACCCGGTCACCACTTCCCACAGGGCGATGCCCCGCAGGGCGCGGTCCGAGAGGCCACGCGCTCCTTCCACCGGCCGCGGGACTCTGCCGCGCCAGCGGCGATAGGTCCCCAGCATGCCACGGGGTGACAGGAGCATCAGGCTGCCCGCCAGGATCATGCTGCCGCCCCACAGATAGCCCAGCGCCTTCACTCGCTCAGCCTCCTCCGAGCAGGTGCGCACCTCGCGTTCCGTAAGCCGGGCGCAAGGAACGGGCTGCCCGCACACGCTCGCACACGATCAGTCCAGGTACTCGGTCCGTACGGGAGAGAACACGTCCACGGCCACCGATGCCTCCAGCGCGGTCACGCGGTGAGGAACGTTACTGGGCACCAGCCAGCTATCGCCCGCCTGCAACTCCCGTGTCTCCTCTCCCACCTCGAACAGCATCCGCCCTTTGGCGAGATAGCCGATCTGCTCGTGCTCGTGGGTGTGCAGCGGCACCACGGCGCCCTGCTCCAGGGTGATTTCCGCCAGCGTCGTGCGGTCGCCGCTGTTGAGCGTCCGGCGGACCACCCCCGGCGCCATCTCCACGGTCCTGGCCTCATGGTTGTGACGTAGCATCGTTCATCCTCGTCTCGTACCGTCCTTGCTGGAAGGAATTGTTCATCGTCGGCCTCCAGGGAGGAGAAGGCCACGATCTCCTCTGTTCCCGTCAAGGCGTTAGCACCGGCATGACTTTTGATTATGCCGGCGGCAGCGGTATCACTGCGGCGATGAGCTTATAGCAGTTCCCATCGCGGAAGGGTTCTCCAAGGCTGATAGTAAGTAATACTTGCTGCCTCGCCTCAACTCCCGCTGCCTCCATCGGGTAAAGGCCGTCATCCAACCGTTCAAGCCGCTGCTCCCAGATAGGATCGGTAATAGCGAGATTATAGTGCTGGCCGCTCAACCAAAACCAGCTACGAGTCTGACGCCTGCCCGTCCGGCTACGGGTTATCTGCCACCGCAGTTCTGATGGTGCAACAAGTGCGAGGGACGAACGTGCCGGGTTCTGAGAAAACACCTCGAATGGAATCCGGTCCGAGCGGTTACCGAGCAACTCGGGGCCAGCGACCACGTGGGAGCGCAGAAATTGTCGTATCCCCGGCCGCAATGGCCGGGCGATACGCTCCCAAGGCGTGCGTCCGATAAGCCAGTTTTCCGGTTGATGGGGCTCCGGCCTCTGCTCGCTGATCTCAATCCTCAGGATGTCCAAGACGCAAGCTTCGTTGCCATCCTTGAGCACGTAATGCTGCGAGAATAAGGTTCCATCGGCGTCGCTTGAAACGGGGCGGACCCAACCACCCCCATCGGTCCGCAGCCCAGCAACGCATCTCCCCCCGGGCTTTCTGGAGTTCGCTAAGCAGAGCAGCTCAACCGTAGGCATCGGTCCTCCCTAGAGGTGCTTGATGCCCAGATCACCCCATTTCCCTTGGAGATACTCCGCAACTAGACGCCGATGACAACGCTCCGCAGTAGGCTCGCTGCAAAGGAAGACCGCTGGGACATCGAAGAGCTTCGGATCGATTCGCTCCTCAATCTTACGTTGGGCTAGCAGCGCGAGAAAGCGTCTTTCGTAGTATTGCCAGCCACATTTGTCCTTCCGATAAGCGTCCAGCAGTTCCTGGGTCGGTGCAAGCAACGGCTCATGGAGATACTCTACGCTACAGATCTCCCTCAAAAAGAAAGACAGGTCCTCCTTCTTGGTAAACCCGGCTAGCTGTGAGGAGTTATTCAGTCGGATATCAATGAGCCGCCTGATGCCTGCGCGCCTCAGCGCTCCGAAGAACTCCGGTGCTGATTTTTTGGTGAAACCGATCGTATGGACTTCCACACTCTCACCTCCGCGTCTTCCCAGAGCGTCGGTTGGAGGTCTTCGCCGCGGCGGTGTTTGGCCGCTTCCTCCAATTCGGCTTCGGACTGGAGCCGGCCATCCCCTCGAATATGGTACATGGCGATACCTCGCTCGGCCAAGACCCGGCCGATCAGGAGGTGTCGGTGGCAGCCCGAGGGATCCTCTTCACTGCACATCACCGCAATCCGGTGGGTGTCGGCACCCCGCTCCAGCCGCCCTATGCCTTCGAGGAACAGGGGAGAGCTCGCAAGACGCCCGTACAGCACATGGCCCGCGCTGTCGTAGAACTCCTCGCACTCAGGGCGTCCGCCCAACTCCTCGCCCAAGTACCCGTACTTCAGCCCTGCGGCGACGACCTCTTCTCTGAGCCTCCCCCTATTGAAGTGCGGCGTGTACCTGGAGTAGGGAGCAGAGCGGACATCCACCAGCACCGCGATCTGATGCATGCTCAAGAGATGCAGAAAATGCTCCAGGGGGTGCGTCGAGTGGCCGATGGAGAACACCTGCCGTTGGGAACCCAAAAAGGACTCCTCTCCGTTTTTGCGCCACCACCATGCGGTACTTGATGGGCGGGTCTCTCCACCCTGGCGGTCTTAGCCCTGGGCCTGCTCGCGGCGGAAGGCCTCGTACCGCTCCCGGATGTCCTCATGGTGCAGGGCCAGGATCTGGGCCGCCAGGTAGGCCGCGTTGCGCGCCCCGGCTGACCCCACCGCCACCGTTGCCACCGGCACCCCGGCGGGCATCTGGACGATGGCGTGCAGGGCATCCACGCCCCGCAGCTCGCTGGAGGCCAGCGGCACGCCGATGACCGGGAGCGTCGTCCAGCTCGCCAGCACGCCGGGCAGGTGCGCGGCGCCGCCCGCGCCGGCGATGATCACCTGGAGGCCCCGGTCACGGGCCGTCAGGCCGTACTCCCGTGCCTTCTCCGGGGTCCGGTGCGCCGACAACACCCGCACCTCATAGGAGATGCCCAGGGACTCCAGGACGGTGGTGGCGCCCTCCATCACCGGCTCGTCCGAGCGACTGCCCATGATCACGCCCACCAGTGGCACTTACGACTCCTCCGCTTCTGCTGCAATGTCGGTCCGATAGAAGGCGCCCTCAAACCGGATGCGGGCGATATTCTCGTAGACCCGCCGGCGCGCTACGGCCACGGTGGGGCCGGTGCTCACGACCGTGAGGACCCGCCCGCCGGCGGTCTCGACCTGGCCGCTCAGGAGTTCGTCGAGGTTGCTCGGCTCGCGATCGGTTCCTGCCAGCCAGCTCGTCCGGGTCCAGGGCGCCGAACGGCGGACACGCGTGGCAGCGTGGAACACGCGGACGCCTTCATCCAAGCGGTCCAGGCCGGTAATGGGGAGTCCCGTCGCCACCTGCTCTGGATAGCCTGCGGACGCCAGGACCACCCCGACGCACGCCTCATCGCTGAACGTTACCGGGAGGCGGCTCAGGCGGCCGTCCACGCAGGCCAGCGCCAGTTCTGCCAGGTCCGTCTGCATCCGGGGCAGCACTACCTGGGTCTCTGGGTCGCCGAAGCGACAGTTGAACTCCAGGACCTTGGGGCCATCGCGGGTGAGCATCATCCCGGCGTAGAGCACGCCGCGGTAGGGGCTCCCCTCGCGGGCCAGCGCCCGGATGGTGGGCTCCATCACCGTGCGCATGGTGAGGTCGGCCAGCTGCGAACTGATGAACGCGGGCGGGCCATAGCTGCCCATGCCGCCGGTGTTCGGGCCCTGATCCCCATCGAAGGCGCGCTTGTAGTCCCGCGCCGCGGTGAGGGGGACCACGGTCTCCCCGTCGCTCACCGCGAAGAAACTGTACTCCTGGCCTTCCAGGTACTCCTCGATGACCACTCGCTCCCCCGCGTCACCAAAGACCCGCCGCTCCATGATGTCGGCGATGGCCTGGTGGGCCTCCTCGCGGGAGAAGGCCACCGTCACGCCCTTGCCTGCGGCCAGGCCATCGGCCTTCACCACAATGGGCTCAGCCAGGCGGTCAACGAATACGTGCGCGGCGACCGCCCAGTCGAAGGTCTGGCTGCGGGCGCAGGGGATACCGTACCGCTGCATGAGGTCCTTGGCGAAGCCCTTGCTGCCCTCGATGCGGGCCGCCGCCTGGGTGGGGCCGAAGACCGGCACGCCGCCCCCCGCCAGGAAGTCCACCAGGCCACCCACCAGCGGACCTTCCGGCCCGACGATCACCAGGTCCACCCGGTGCTCCCGCACCGCCTGGGCGATGCCCCAGAAATCGGTCTGGGGCTGGTCCAGGTTGCGCGCGATCAGGTGGGTGCCGCCGTTGCCCGGCGCCACAAACACATCCCGCACCTCGGGGTTAAGCAGCAGCTTCCAGACGATGGTGTGCTCCCTGGCCCCGGAGCCAATGACGAGAACTCTCATGGTATGATGACCTTCACCCACGGCAGCGCCGCTTGTACAGCGTTGAACAGACGGCGATCTGTTGTCCAGAGGTCACAGCCCTCACGCTCAGCCACAGCTAAACTAAAGCCAAGGTGAAACTCGCAGACACCGACCGTGAGGAATGTAGATCCCACCTTGGCTTTAGTTTAGTGCATGATCAGGAGACCTCTTCGGAATCGATAACCGTAGGGGCGAACCTTGTGTTCGCCCTGGGGGTAGGGTGGGGCGAATACAAGATTCGCCCCTACCTCCCACTAGGGAATGCCGAGCACCTCTCCTGATGCCGCACTAGGTAGTGGGCATCATAGGCGAGGCTCCGCGGTGTAGGAAGTAACCAATCCAACACCACGCTGGCATCAAGACAAATCGTGGTCAAGCTCCTTGTGCCTCTCCTCTCGGCTTGCACGGACCAACTCAGCGCCATCAAACAGGCACCCCGCCTCCCGCAAGATGACTTCCCGGTTACGGCGCACCTCCTCCAGGAGAGCCATGCGCTCTGTAGAGCGCGACGGGCGGCCGTTTGACGGAAGGGCGGCCCGGTCTACGAACCACTGGTTGCCGATGCGCTGGCTCCGCAGCTTGCCCTCACGCAGATACCGGTGCACCTGCTCAACAGAGCGACGGAGCATTTTCGCGGCCTCCGCCACCGTCACCATGCCCCTCAGGGGTGCCCATCAGTTACTCCCACTCCACCGTGGCGGGGGGCTTGCTGGAGATGTCATACACTACGCGGTTGACGCCGGGCACCTCGTTCGTAATGCGGGTGGAGATGCGGGCCAGCACCTCGTAGGGCAGCCGCGCCCAGTCCGCGGTCATGAAGTCGTCCGTGACCACGGCCCGCACCGCGATGGTGTGCCCGTAGGTGCGGAAGTCGCCCTGGACGCCCACGCTACGGTTGGCGGTGAGCACCGCGAACACCTGGGACATCTCCCGATACAGCCCGGCCTCCCGGACCTCTTCCAGCA
>JACQUQ010000251.1 GCA_016210175.1 Chloroflexota bacterium
CCTGTCTGGAGCAAGAGTTCAATAAGCGCCGAGTCCCGGGTCTCGTGGTTGACCGCCAGTTGCAGCCGCTTGTACTCGGCCTCGGTGAGCACCCGGCGCTGCCGCAGTTCACGTTCAGGCGCTATCAGCTTGCGCGCTGGGTTATAGGAGAGGCTGCCGCTGTCCTCAAGGAAGCCGAAGAACGAGCGGATGGACGCAACTTTGCGGCGCCTGGTATTGCCCGTGAATCCCCTGTGGTCAAGCTCGGCCAGGTATGCCTCAAGGTGGGTGCGGGTGACTCGGCCCGCGTCGTGAATGTCGCAGCGAGTCTCCAGAAAGGCCGTCAGGTCGGTCAGGTCGTTTCGGTATTCCCGGCGGGTGCGAGGGGAGAGGTTGCGCGCTGCCATGAACAGGCTCTCATACTGGGGCAGCGCGTCCCGCAAAGGCAGTGTCGTTGGTGTGCTGGTCGAAGCTGTCAAGTTCATAAAAATGTCAGGCGGCGCCTATGCCGCTTGCAGGGTCACGGTGCCATCAGCATGAATGGCGAAGACGACCTTGTCTTTAGGGGGACCCCAAGGAAGCGGCGCACTGCCACGGAATGGTTACTTGGCCTTTGCTGCTTATACGGCGCAGCCACCGATGCCCATAGAGCTTTGAGTCCGATTCTTGCTTCATGATAAGGATTTTATAGCATACACGGTGATAATAGTAAAGTTCAACCTCGATTATACTATTATATAGCAATACAAAAACGTCCATTATTTCTCGTATGCGTTCAGCTCCCCCCAAGCGGTAACCTGGACATGGCGGGCTTGCCAAGCTGGCCGTGACGCGGTATACCAGCGCCATGGACACGCTCACCGCTCCCGCGCCTGACCTGCTCGATGCAAGCCCAGCGGCTGCCGTCATGCCGCCGCTCGCCGAGCAACTCGGCGCCCTGCGGCAGCAGCACCACTCCGCGCTGGAAGAGATCGCAGCATTGCGGGCCGGCAAGGCAGGTCTGGAACGGCGGGTCAGCGAACTCGAAGCTGAAGTGCGGGAAGCGGACCCGCGCAGCGCTGCGGGTTTGAAGCCGCCGAGAGGACGTTCCCCATGAACCGCTGGAAGTTCTTCGACATCACGCACCGGGACCACCTCATCTGCAACCCCCTCAGCAGCGAGAAGCTGGATGAGATCGTTACCTTGCTCGACCTCCCCCGAGGCGCGCGCGTCCTCGACATCGCCTGCGGCAAGGCGGAACTCCTCGTGCGCTTGGTCGAGCGCTATGGCGCCCGAGGTGACGGCGTGGACCTCTCACCCTACGCCGTGCGCGATGCCCGTACACGCGCGGAAGCGCGAGTACCCGGCTCCGCTTTGGTCTTCCACGAGATGGATGGCCGCGACTTTCAAGCAGGGCCCGGCTCGTACGACCTGGCAATTTGCCTGGGCGCAAGTTGGGTCTTCGACGGTCACCGCGGCACGCTGGAGGCGCTCCGGCGCGTCGTGCATCCGGGGGGCCTGGTCCTGGTGGGAGAGCCATATTGGCGTCGGACCCCGGATCCCGAGGACCTGCGCACGGCAGACTACGACGCCGCGGCCTTCGCCACCCACGCCGGCAACGTCGCCATCGGCCTTGAGCTTGGCCTCACGTGCCTTTACAGCATCGTGAGCAGCGAGGACGACTGGGACCGCTACCAGGGACTCCAGTGGCGCGCCGCCGAACGGTACGCCACCGCGCACCCCGACGACCCCGATGTGGCCGAACTGCTGCAACGACAGCGGGCCGGCCGGGATGCCTACCTGCGCTGGGAACGCGACACCCTCGGCTGGGCCGTCTACCTCTTCCGCTCCGACGGCCACGATCTCACGCCTTCGTAGTGTTCTGTCACTCGACAATCGATGGGTAGGGCTGGTGCAGCTTGATACGGGCATCGGCGGTGGTGAAGCGCCAGTGCACCGGCGCCCCGGCGGCGTTGCGGCGCTCCAGCCAGGCCTCCACCTCTGGGTCCAGGGTCGCCCGGTCTGGGATGCGCCGGTCCAGGCATTGGCGGGTCAAGGCGCTCAGTTCGATCTCGGCCATATTCAACCAACTGCCGTGGGCTGTGGGGTGTAATGGATGAGGAGCTTGCAGGCGATGCGCCGGGCCTCAGCCGGCGGGAAGGCTTCGTAGCGCGAGCCGCGCGTATGGGTATTCAGGTTGTCCATCACCACGGTGATGTCCTCGGCGTCGGGGTTATGCACGTCCACCGGGTCCCGCATCGAGTAGGCCCAGTCGATGTAAGCATTCAGGGTACTCGGTGACCAGGACCTGAACGCTTACCCCGGAACACCGGCTCGAAATCGCCGGTCGCCAAGCCTCCAGGTAGAGGCGCACGAACAGCCGCTGGGTGGTCTGGGAGACCCGCTGGTAGCGTGCCACGATCTGGGACTGGAAGCCCTCGGGCGCCACCTGGGCCACCCGCGGCACCCGCACGTCCACCGCACCCACCCCCACTGTCAGCTGCCGCGCCGGATGATAGCCGTTGCGATAGCCCCGGAACTCCTGGCTGCGTTGGTAGCGCTGCCGGCCGAGAAAGGCATTGACCTCCTCCTCCAGGGCGGCGGCCAACATGCGCCGGGCTCCTTCGCGGACCAACGTCTCCAGCGCGTCCTGCACCGCCCCGGGCTGGTTTTGCGTGACCTGGGTCTGGTATGCTGTGGCCAAGCCGTACTCCTCCAGTCTCCCCCATCCGGGGGTGTTCACTCACTCACTGGAAGGGTACGCCTTCTCCTATGGCGTCAGCAATTTCCACACCTTTTGAGATTAGCTCGGCATCGGGGATGGGGCTTGTGAGTAGCGGTGCCATGCTCAGGAACATTGGGCGGGTACTACCTGCAGGGCGCGACGCGACTGCTGGGATGAGAATATCTCCACGAGCACGCAAGGGAATTCAACGATGACGGTTCTTGACGGTTTCTTCCACGGGGTGCTGCCGCCACGCTTCCGGATTAGCCTTGCCCTCTTGGTTACTGTCGTGTATATGGCAGTATTTGTCGCCCTCCACGACCTTGTGAGCAACATGGTCGCGGTGCTGGCCGTATTCCCGGTGATGCTATTCGGGTGGTTTTTCGGGGTGCGGGCCGGCGGGTATGCTGGGCTGATGGTCGCGCTCCTGAACTTACTTCTCTTTGTCGTGTTTGAGGAGGCCGGGTGGTACCTGGTTAGTCGGGTTATGGTCGGGAGTGCGGTGCTGGCGCCCATCGGCATCATCATGGGCTGGGCGCATCGGTTACTGGCCCGGTTGCAACAGCAAGCCGGAGAGCTCGCGCGCGAACGCGAACAACTCCGTGAACAGGTTATCGCCACAGAGCACGCCCAGATGGGGCGGCGCGAAGCTGAGGACCAGTACCGAACGGTCGTCGAACACGCCTCTGACAGCATCGTCGTTCTGCAGGAAGGCGCGGCCATCTTCTGGAATCCTGCCTGTGGCCGTCTGCTGGGCGTTGGTCCAGCGGAGACGGCCCCAATAAGCCTCCTAGACTTTGTGGCACCTGAGTACCGCGCCCGTGTGGAGGAGTACTATCTCCGGCGCTTGCGGGGCGAGCCCGTGCCCGACCGGTACGAAGTAGACCTCCTTGCGAAAGGTGGAGGGCGCCTGACGGTAGAGGTCACTCCTCAAGTCATCGACTTTCGTGGCCGCCGGGCCATTCTGGTCATGATGCGGGATGTAACGGAGCGCAACCGGCTGCACCGGCAACTGCTCGAAAGCGAGGCGCGCTTCCGCCTTCTGGCCGAAAGTTCCACGGATCTGATTTCCCGCCACGCGCCCGACGGTACCTACCTCTACGCCTCACCCTCCAGTTTTTCCCTTGTGGGCTACGCTCCCGAAGAACTGGTGGGCCGGTCCGCCTATGACTTCTTCCATCCCGAGGACCTCGCGGCTATCCAGCAGTCCCATGAAACCATCCTGGCGCTGCCGGATACCTACACCGTGGCCTACCGTATTCGCCGTAAAGATGGGCGGTATATTTGGCTGGAGACGACCAGCCGCACGATACGCGATGCCGGAACCGGTGCGGTCCAGGAGATTCACGCTGCCTCCCGTGATATCACCCGGCGCAAGGCCATAGAGGCTGCGCTGACTCACGCACAGCGAGAGGCCGTGGAGGCCAACCAGGCCAAGAGTGAGTTCTTGTCCCGCATGAGTCATGAGCTTCGCACGCCCCTCAATGCCATCCTGGGCTTCGCCCAACTGCTCCAGATGGACCCGCTGACCGGGGAGCAACGGGAGAGCCTCGAGCAGATCGTTCGGGGAGGCCGACACCTCTTGGAGTTGATCAACGAAGTGCTGGATATTAGCCGCATCGAGGTCGGGCGGCTCCAGTTGTCCCCAGAGCCGGTTCCCCTTGGTCCGCTGCTCCAGGACGTCGTCGATCTGGTCCGGCCTCTGGCAGCGCCGCGAGAACTCACCGTGACTACGGATCTCGGAGAGGTCGCGCGGGAGCACGTGCTGGCGGATCACCAGCGGCTCAAACAGGTTCTCTTGAACCTCATCCACAATGCTGTTAAATATAACCGGCCAGGAGGCACCGTCACCGTCTGGGCGAGACCTACCGCGGAGCAGGAACTGCGTATTGGGGTGACGGATACCGGTCCTGGTATTCCCGCCGAGTTGCAGGAGCGGCTGTTCACCCCTTTTGAGCGGCTGGGAGCCGAGCGCACCGAGGTGGAAGGCACCGGGCTTGGTCTGGCCCTATCGAAGCGGCTGGTGGAGGCTATGGGCGGTACCTTAGGGCTTGAGAGTGAGGTCGGTCGCGGGAGCGCCTTCTGGGTGGAGCTACCGCGGGTAGCCAGCCCACACGTCGACCAGGCACCGCGACCAGACAAGACGGAAACACTATCGGTAGCACTCCGGGTGCAGCCAGCCACGGTACTCTACATAGAGGATAACCTCTCGAACATCCGGCTGATCGAGCGTCTCTTGGCGCCATGGCCTCATGTGAGATTGCTCACAGCAATGCAGGGCAGGCTCGGTTTAGAGTTAGCGTGGGAGCATCGGCCCGACCTTGTCCTCCTGGATCTCCATCTGCCGGACATGGCGGGGGACGAGGTACTGCGTCAGATCCACCAGGATGCCAGGACTGAGGCAGTACCGGTCATCGTCATCAGTGCCGATGCCACCCCCGGGCAGGCCAGTAGGTTGCTGGCCTGGGGCGCTCGGGCGTATCTCACGAAACCGCTAGATGTGAAGTACTTCCTTGAGGTCGTCGGAAAGACCCTACAAGACAGCAGGCCATAATTGTGTGAGGACACGAATGCTCCGAGCAGACATACGAAAATATGCACGGATTCTGATTATAGATGACGAGGAACCCAACGCACTTCTACTGCAGCGTGCTCTACAGCGCGCGGGGTACACCCTGGTCCAGCAGTCCACAGATCCCCGTCAAGCGGTGTTACAGTACGCCGAATTTCGACCCGACCTCATCCTGCTGGACCTGCATATGCCGCACGTCGACGGATTTACGCTGCTGGAGCGGTTCCACTCCCTCATCCCTGAGGGCAGCTACCTGCCCATCCTGGTCCTGACCGCCGATATCACCCCTGAGGCCAAGCAGCGGGCCCTCGGAAGCGGTGCCAGGGACTTCCTCACGAAACCGTTTGACCTTATGGAGGTGCTCCTGCGGGTCGACAACCTGCTGGAGACCCGATTTCTCCACCTTCAGCTCCAGAGCCAGAACCGCCTCCTGGAAGAACGCGTTTGGTACCGCACGCGTGAACTGGAGGAGTCCCAGGCGGAGATCCTGGAGCGCCTTGCGCTCGCGGCAGAATACCGGGATGATGAGACCGGCAGACATACGCAGCGGGTAGGACAGCTCGCGGCGGTGGTGGCGGCACAACTCGGGCTTCCGGGAGACCAAGTGGAACTGCTGCGTCTGGCGGCGCCCCTCCACGATGTCGGCAAGATCGGGGTGCCGGACGTCATCTTGCGTAAACCGGGCAAGCTCACGCCCGAAGAGTTTGCGGTGGTCAAGACGCATACCACTGTCGGCGCAAGGATATTGGCGGGGGGACGGTCGGATCTCGTCCAACTGGCCGAGACGATCGCCTTGGCCCACCATGAGCGCTGGGACGGCACCGGCTACCCGCAGGGCTTAAAGGGAGACGATATCCCCCTGCTTGCGCGCATCGTAACCGTTGCGGATGTGTATGACGCTCTTATCTATGAGCGTCCCTATAAGGCAGCCTGGCCGCTACAGGAGGCGCTTGCGGAGATTGAGCGCCAGAAGGGCAGGCAATTTGACCCCCAAGTCGTGGACGCGTTTCAACAAGTGGTTGCGAATGGTGTGCCAGCGTTCTTGTGAGGCGCACAGTCTTGCGAGCACCACCGAGGGGGATACGCTAGCAGGACCCCTGATTAGTACTACAACCGCACTTGCTCGAAGGGCGGTGGGTCAGCGCCTCGCTTGCGGTAATGGCAGCGCATCGCCAGGGCCTGCTTGTAACGGCGGAAGTCTGACCAATGCCGCACGAAGGCGGCCGGTTGCGTAACGTGCCAGAGCAGACCGTTGAGCAAGCGCCGGACCTCCGGCACGGTCAGCGGGATGGCGGGGACGCTGCGCCCGCCCTCCGGCTCCTGTCCGCACCGCATGGCGGAATTGTTGGTCGCCTCCGGTGGGGCGCTGGGCTGGGGTTGGGGCAAGTCGAGTAAGCCCCGCACCCCTCGGGCCTGGAAGCGATGGATCCAGCGGCGCACGGTGCGCCGACAGCAGGCGAGCAGTTCGGCGATGTCCGGAACTGCCAGACCCTCGGCAGACAACAGGACGATCTGCGCCCGCTGGGCGATGCGTGCGGCACCCTGCCGCACCAGCCGCCGCAGCGAGCGCCCTTCACGGGAGGCGAGCGGACTGACGTAGATCATGGTTCCACGATAGCACACCGCCTGGCCCCGGTCGGTTTCCGCCATGTCGGGACTCGGTCCCATCTTATGTGGGTGAAGGTTGGGGCGTGTTGGTCGGTCCTGTGACGGGCCAGGTACAGCACAGTCCCGTTCAGGTTCCTGGGTAGCTGCCTTGCGGCAGCGCGCCAGGAACCTCAGATGCCCAGGGCATCCAGGTAGCTTACCGCTCCCGGTGGGACTCCCGCCTGCACCAGGGGACTGCGCCCCGGTCGGCGATAGTGACGCTTGCGTTCGCTCCTGTCTTGGGCTGGGGTAAAGTTCCGGTAGATGGCCCAGACCAGGGCCGCTCGCTCCAGCCGGTGCGACGACCCGTGGTTACGTCCTCGACTCAGGCGCAACCGGAAGTCGCGCCACAGCCACTCCGGCCCCACCCGCACCAGCCCCGGATTGTAGGGCAGCAGATGCACCAGTGCCCCATCTAGATCCGCTGCCAGGGCCTGGGCCAACCCTGCTCCTAAGCGGTGCGCCCGCAGGGCAGCCAGGGCCGCCGCCGCCTCGACCTCACTACGGGCATCCAGCACCCCCCGCACCAGGGCCATCAACTCCCGCCGGGTCTTGTCCCGCACCGCCAGGGCCGCCGCTCCCACCAGCCCCGTAGCCGCCTCGCTCACCCGCCGGGCCAGTTCCCCGCCCAGGTTGCGCCACAGATGCCACACGCAGCGCTGGTGGTTCACCCACTCCAGCACCTGCTCTAGGTACCCCACCAGCCCCACCGCCCCATCGCTGGTTACGCCTCGCAACTCTTCCCGCTTCAAGCCCGCAGCAAAGGCCCGCTCCCCCAGGCGCTTCCACCCCGCCTCGTGCTCTGCTGCCACCACCACCGGCGGCCACACCACACCACTCACGCTGTCCGTCAGGGCCAGCAGCACCGCCTTCCCACCCCGACGCAGCTTGGCCCACAAGCCGTCCGTTCCCACCTGTCCTGAGGTCGGCACCTCCGCCAACTGTCCTGCCACCGTACCCTGGGCGGCCACCCCTGCACGGTCCAGCCAGCGCTGCACGGTGCTGCTCCCCAGGTGGCACTGCTCTGCCTCCGGGGGCACCGAGTCCAAGGGCCGCCACAACTGCCAGCGCTCCTGCCGCCCCAGCCAACTGCGCAGCACCTCCGCCGTCCGCCGTAAAGAGGTACCCAGGTGCTGCCAGTGGTCGATGGCCGCCCGCTGCACTTCTCGGCCATACCAACTGCCCCGCACCAGCCACGGGGACTGCTCCCTCCGTTTCCAGCGCGAGATAGGTTGCCGCAAGGTACGCGCACATCGCAAGGGCCAGCGCGCCGACCGTCAGAGGGAAGATACTGAAGCCCGGACCGATGAAGTCCCGCACACGTCCATCCGGCGTCAGCAGCGCACCCGAGGCAACCGCTCCGGCCGCCGTGCCCAAGGTAAAGGGTGCAACGACGCTGGAAATGCCGAAGAGCACGCCGAGCGGGACCGCCGGTCCGGCGACCTCCCGGGCATGCGCCCGGAAGGCAAACGCGGCACCCCGGAGGACGATGCCGATCAGGGCGAGGTTGAACGGTACATACAGCGCCTGCGCCAGAATGGCGAAGCCCGGGGGAAAGGCGGTGAAGAGCAGCACAATCACAAAGATGAGCCAGACGTGGTTCGCCTCCCAGACCGGCCCCATCGCCAGGGCGATGGCCCGACGCTGCGCCTCTGCCCGCGGGCCGCGGGCAAAGAGATCCCAGATGCCGCCGCCGAAGTCCGCTCCGCCAAGGACCGCGTAGGCGATGATCCCGAGCAGCACCAGCAGTGCGGCGGCAAACTCAGGCGGCATCGCCCGCGTCCCTCTGGCCGCCATGCGTCGAATCTCTCGGTGCCTGGGCGGCAAGTCGCAGCAGCAGCCACACCAGCGTGAGGGCCAGGAACCCATAGATCAGGCTGTAGCCGATGAGGGTCGCGGTCAGCCCGGGCACCTCGCTGACCGCTGGCCCGACCTTCATGATGCCCTGAATAATCCAGGGCTGCCGCCCGAATTCCGTCACAAACCAGCCGGCCTCGATCGCGAGGAACGCCACCGGCCCGGCCGCCACAATGAGCCGTAGGAGCCACCGGGGCTCCCGTCGCTTCCAGGTGGCGACGGCCCACGCCGCCGCCACTCCAAGCAGGTAGAAGCCGCCGCCCACCATGGCTTGGAAGGAGAGATGCACAATGACCGGGTTGGGCTGTTCATCCGGCGGGAAGGCGTTCAGCCCCACGACCTCGGCGTTCGGGTCGTCAAAGGCGAGCCAGCTGAGACCCCGGGGAATTTCGATGGCGTAGGGCGTTTCCCGGCGTTCGGTATCCGGGATGCCCCCGATGCGGAGGGGCGCCCCGCGCTCGGTCTCGAACTGCCCCTCCATCGCCGCCAGCTTGGCTGGCTGCGTTGCGGCCACGAAGCGCGCCAGGTAGTCCCCCCACACGAGCTGTGGCAGGATGGTCAGACCGCCGACGAGCATGCCGAGCACCAGACCGCGGCGGTTGTAGGCCGTCGTGTGTCCTCGCAGCACTGCCCCGGCGTACACGGCTGCCACGGCAAAGCCCGTGGCGATGTAGGCGCTCAGGAGCATATGGCCCGCCTCGGGGACGGCCGCGGGATTCCACATGGCCGCCCAGGGATCAACAGCAACGACTACCCCGTCCTCCAGGCGAAATCCCGCGGGGGTGTTCATCCAGGCGTTGGCGGTCACCACGAAGACGCCGGACAGCGCTCCGCTGACCGCGATCGGGAATGCGCTGAGCCAGTGCGCGACCGGAGATAAGCGGCTCCATCCATAGAGATACAGTCCGAGGAAGATCGCTTCGATGAAGAAGGCATAGCCTTCGAGGGCGAAGGGCAGTCCGATGATCGCTCCCGCAAAGGCCATGAAATCAGCCCACAGCAGTCCGAGCTCAAACGACAGGATCGTGCCCGAGACGGCGCCGACGGCGAAGAGAATCGCAAAGGCCTTTGACCAGGTGCGCGCCAGGCGGTAATACTCCCGATCGCCGGTACGCAGCCACAGTCCCTCGGCCAGCAGCAGCATGACCGGCATGCCGATGCCCAACACCGCGAAGACGATGTGGAAGGCCAGCGACATGCCCATTTGGGTGCGGGCCGCAAGAATATCCGTCATCACCACCGACCGGTCCTCAAATCGTCAACCTTCACAACGTATCCCGGCGCACAAGGGCCGAAGTGCCCGTCACCCCTTTGCCGACTGCCGCCTAGAGCTCCGGTCTTGGTGTTCGACCGGCATTCGCCCATGAAGCCCGCGCCTCCCGCGCATATGGTATTCCGCGCCGCCCGCCGGTCGTTCGGGAAGCGCCATCCGTGCCTGCTGCGTGCCACCGATCTCGGGGAGTACTGTCCGGACGCCCATCGGCATCGCGAGCGGTCGATCCGGCAGATCGCCAGCACCGGCGTGTCGCCCTACCACCAGACGGCCCCGGCGAGGTGCCAACCGCACGCCTCAGGATGCAGCTGCCTCGCCGGGGCCGCGGTCCTGCCCGATCACCGCATGCGCCGCGGATCGGATCGAGGTCCGCTCACGGGGCGTCATCCCAGCACGCTCAATCCCGGCCAGCGCCTCTTCCACCTCGCCGCGGACGGCCGCGGCCCGGTCTGGCGTGAAGGTGCGCGCTCGGACCGCACTCAGCACGGTCAGGAGGTGCCGCGTGGGATGGACACCGCCGCGGGCGGCATGCCGAATCTGTCCAAAGGCGGCGGCAACGAAGTCGGCGAAATCCGGGCGCTCGAACCAAAAGATCGTTGCTGCGCCCGGGACCATTCTTCGCCGGCGAGGAAACGCCCGGCCCGCAAGAATGCCGATGACGTTGCCGATCCGGTCGAGGGCATGCTCGGCCGTCGTGGGATCGTTGATCCCCGGCGAGAGCGCCTTCACGGCGATATCCACGAGCTGGCGAATCCCAAAGAGCGCGTCCTGTCGTATCGTCTGCTCCTGGCCCAAAATGAACGCGTTGCGCACGGAGGAAAACTCCTGGGCGGAGGGCGCTGGGTCCGCCCAGACCTCCGCTAGCACGGCGCCGTGAGGGAGGTAGGTCCCGATCTGCGGCACGACCCTGACCAGCCGCACGGGCGGGCCGGCAATCCCCAGAATCTGCTCGACATCGAGACGGCGGAGGTATCCCGCACGCGCCGTGCGCACGACCTCCAGCTGGGCACCTGGAGGTGGATCGGGCAGGGATTCGTGGTCTGCGGCCGCGGGGAATCCCAGTTCGTCCGGATAGAGTCTCTCGGTTGCATCGAGGAGCGCCTGGTGAATCTCCTCCAGGATGGTCTCGGCCTGCAGTGATCGGGCACTGTGGTGAAAGAAGTAGACGAGCAACCCGATGCACCAGAGTGTCAGTGCGATAGCGCCGGTAATTGCCAGCGGCGGCACGAATGCCGGAACGTCTGCCGCGGTGGATCGGATCTGTCGCAGCACCAGCAGCGCGTAAGCAAAGGCCCCGAGATAGCTGCCGAGCACCACCTGATTGCCCCGGTCGCTCATGAAATTGCGGAGCACCCGGGGCGTAAACTGCGTCGAGGCCTGGTTGAGGGCCACGATGAGGACGGAGAAGGCGAGCGTCACCACCGTGATAAGCGAGCCGGCGATCGCGGCCAGGAGCGAGCGGCCGGCGTCGGCGGTGCCTTGAAACAGGTAGGGGACCCGCTGCTCGAATTCCGGGCCCCAGACGGTGTCGGCGTAGAGCATGCCGAGCGCCAGCACGGCCCCCATTATCACGAGGAGGGCGGGAACAAACCAGAAGGTCGAGAGGGCATCATCCCACAGATCCTGGATGCGAGCGCGCATGGTCAACTGTCCCTGCCCGATGCTCGGTCTCTGAGGTACAACGAGCGAATGGAGTCACGATTGAACGGACGCGCCGCGGGACCGAGCATCCTCGCGGCAGCACTCCACATTGCCGGAATCCCGCCGGACCGCGTTGATCTGCTCGAAGGCAGTTATCTTCTGCAGGGATCATCATCCAGTGGACCGGTCACCATGTCGTCCCCTCAGGCCGCGGGTCGTTCCGCACGTGGAGTGCAACGACGCCAGGAACTGCAGCAACGCATTGCCGCGTGGGCGGACATTCCGCTCACGGTGCTGGCGCTGGTGATGCTGGCCCTCTTCGTGGTCGAGCTAACGGTCCCGCTCGATCCGATATGGTCGGCGCGCCTCGGCCTGGCAGAGACAGCAATCTGGGCAGTCTTCGTCGTTGACTTCGTGATGGAGTTCGCGCTGGCGCCTTCCAAGGGGCGCTATCTGCAACAGCATTGGCTGGCAGCAATCTCCATCCTCTTGCCCGCCGTTCGGGCCCTCCGGGTTCTGCGGTTCACGCGGGTTGTGCGGAGCTTCACCGTCGTACGGCTGGGGACCGTGCTCAATCGGGGCATCGGCGCCATCGGGCACGTGTTCGAGCGGGGCGAATTTGGCTATGTCCTCCTGCTGGCGGTGGCCGTCACCGTGACGGCAGCGGCAGGCGCCTACTTCCTGGAGCGCGGGCAGCCGAATGCCACCATCACCTCCCCCGGCGAGGCGCTGTGGTGGGCAACCACCCTCATGACCACCATGGGCTCAAATCTGGAGGCCGTGTCGGTCGAGGCGCGGTTCATCGGTCTCGTGCTCCGCGTTGTCGCTCTGGGCATCAGCGGGTATATCACTGCGACGATCGCGGTCTATCTGCTAGGCGTGCGGTCGCCGGGCCAGCGGCTCCCGCCACAGGAGCTCGAGGAACTCCGGAAGCTGCGGCGGGACGTCAGCAGGCTGGTCGCGCGGCCCGGCCGGAGCCGACCAGGCAGGAACGACCGGGGTGGCCGCCCTACCGGGGGACCTCCCTGAGCTGGTAGACCTGCGGCTGGGCCGCGTGGCCCCTGAGCGTTAGGCGCAGCGGCCTCCTG
This sequence comes from Chloroflexota bacterium, assembly GCA_016210175.1. GTDB lineage: Bacteria > Chloroflexota > Dehalococcoidia > SHYD01 > JACQUQ01 > JACQUQ01. The sequence goes on from JACQUQ010000251.1 coordinate 12,762, forward strand.
CTGTTCGGCCTTGGTATGAGCGGTCGTGAGGGCCACCATGTTCTTCGACACCTGGATGGGACTCGTGCGGGTGGTGGTCGTGGGCTTCCTCGCCTACGTTGCATTGATCCTGCTGCTCAGGGTATCCGGGAAACGGACGCTCTCCAAAATGAACGCCTTCGATCTGGTGGTTACCGTGGCATTGGGGTCGACGCTCGCCACGATTCTCCTGAGCGAGACCGTGGCGCTGGCGGAAGGCGTCATGGCGTTCGCGGTCCTCATTGGACTCCAGTTCGCCATTACCTGGCTGTCGGTGCGCTGGCCCTGGCTCAGCCACCTGGTCAAGGCGGAGCCGACGCTCCTCGTCTATCACGGCCGGTTCCTTCCGGGCGCGCTGCAACAGCAGCGTGTTACCGAGGCCGAGGTGTACACCGCTATCCGGGCACAGGGTGCTGCATCCGTCGCGGCCGTCGAGGCCGTTGTTCTTGAGACGGACGGCAGCTTCACCGTCCTGGAGCGCACCTCGTCGGCGCCGACCGCGCTCGCCGCCGTGGAGATCCCGGAAGAGCACGCATCGTAGGTGGGATCCATGAGGCACCCTAGGTGACCGACCACGCTGAATCGCCGATGCGTCGCCAGCCACCGCAACGAGAGGGCTTCGCCGTACTGGCAGGCATCCGCGACGCCGTCGCCGCGGCCCGGTGGCAGGTCGTCCTTCCGGGAGCTGCCGCCCTGCTCCTGGGGCTGGGATCGCTGCACCTCCTCCAACTGCTGGCCCGGCCCCTGGCGCTCCTCTTCCTGGGGGTCGTCATAGCCGCGGCCCTTTCTCCACTGGTCGCCTGGCTGGACCGCAAACTGCCCAGGGCCGCCGCGGTCGCGGCGCCCTATGTGGCGCTGGTCCTCGTAGTGGTTTTTGCGCTGTTCCTGGTCGTCCCGCCGTTTCTGGCCCAAGCGCAGGACGCTCTGAATCGCCTGCCGATGCTGGTCACCGACCTCTCGACATGGCTCGCCGATCGCGGCCTGGTGTCGGAAGACCAGTTATTCAATCTGCTCGCCAGCCAGGTTAATCGTCTCGTGGGTTTCGTCGCATCGCTGCCGGCGCTCGTCCTAGGCCTGCTCCTCGAAATCATCACCGTCTTCTTCCTTTCGCTGTACTGGCTGCTGGTCCAGCCGCGCATATGGAGTTTCACCCTCTCCCTCATTCCCGAAGGACGGCAGGACGCGGTGGCCGACGAGTTGCGGGAGATGGGAACGGTCATGGGCGGCTACGTGCGAGGGGTCGCTATCGATGCCGTGATTGTAGGCACGCTCGCATACGTCGGTTTCATGGTCCTGGGTATCCAATTTCCGCTAGTTCTGGCCATCGTGGCCGGGATTCTCGAAGTGGTGCCGTACGTTGGCCCCATCCTCGCGGGTATTCCCCCGGTCATCGTGGCGCTCTTCGACTCGCCAGGTCAGGCCGCGTTGGTGCTGGTGTTTTGGATCGCCCTCCAGCAGTTTGAGAACAATATTCTGGTTCCGTACGTGATGCGCAGCCAGACCAACATTCCTCCGGTGCTGGTCGTCTTCGCCTTGCTCGCCGGGCTCACGATCGGCGGCGTTCTGGGCGCCTTCGTTGCCATCCCCCTCAGTGGCGCGCTCCGAATTTTGATAATCCGCACCCTGGCGCCGGCGGTGCGACGCTGGACCGGTGCGGACGTGTCGCGGCAGGAAAACGAGCACCCCCGGGCAGCGTAACCCGGGACGGCTGGCTCGCACCATTTCGCAGGCGTGCCAAGGTGCGCTGCAGCGCGGCCTTTCTGCACCGAGTCCCGGATCCCACCGACCACAGCCCCTACGACCCCGTCGCGGCACGGGCTGCGCCCCGTTGACCTCGCAACCCTGCGCGGCACCTAGCACCTCACCGCGATAATGGCGACGCGCGATCCGTAGCATCCAACCCTCCGCCCGTATTCTCCCTGCCCTTCCCCCTCTCGACGGCACGGCTATCACTGCACTGCGACGAATCTGCAATACCACCGACGGACGCTCCACTATGGCAGCCCGAGGGCAATTCATTAGTCTGAAGAGACACAGTGGCGATGCGGCACGACGTGGTCCGTGAACCTGGCCAGGCCAGCCATCACCGTGGCGGGTACTCTGCCGGCTTGAGTAGTCGACCGAGTCGCCGAGTACACGGGAGCTTCCCGGGCCGACCCGGTTGTTGGCGAGCCCAGACACAACAGGACCGCGTACGGGTGCCGCCTGTTTCGTGGGAGGGTGAGACGATGGGGAAGCATATAGTGGCTGCACTGCTGGTTGGCGTCATGCTGGCGTGGACCACGGCGCTGGGTTTCGCGCAGGACCCGGAGGAGCGTGCGAACGCCATCGCCCTCACCCTGCGCGAGGTCGGCAATTCCGGTCAATCGGGTGTCGCATCGCTGGCGGAAACGCCGCGGGGGATCACCTTTGTGGCTATCGGCCTCGACGACCAGACGCCGGGCGTTGTGCGGAGCGCGTTCATCCACGAGGGGACCTGCGCCAGCCACGGCGGAGTCATGTACCAACTCGACGATGTGGTCGGCGGCAATTCTTCGACACGCTTGCAGGTCGACCTCAATACCCTGAAACAGCAGCGTTTCGCCATTACGGTCCACGAGACGCCAGAGGCTGCCAGCCCAACGGTAGCGTGCGCCCAGCACACGCCGGCGGGCACATAAGCGAGCGCCGGTCGTGCCATGGCCGGGACGACTTCCCTTCGTGTGCACCGCGCTCCTGCGCGTCGCGGCCCCCACTGCTGCAAAGTCGGAGACCTGCATGCCGGAACGTCGCTCCGCGGGACATCGGCGGTCATCAGCTCGCCTTCCGGTTCGTTTGAACCCGGATCGATCGACCCTGATGAGCTATCTCCATAGACGTGACCCGCTGAGGAATTTGGCGGTTCTCGATGCCCATTCCGGTGATGCCGGAGCCCGCGCGAAGGGAGAACGGACCGATGGCCACGACCGCCGCTGACATCTTGATCGATATCCTCTCGGAGTGGGGAGTCCGCGTCATTTTCGGCCTCCCTGGCGATGGCATCAACGGCATCATGGAGGCGCTGCGGCAGCGTCGGGACACAATCCGGTTCGTCCAGGTCCGCCACGAGGAGTCCGCCGCCTTCATGGCCTGCGCCTACGCCAAGTACACAGGACAGCTGGGCGTCTGCCTGGCGACCTCCGGCCCCGGCGGTATCCATCTGCTCAACGGACTCTACGACGCCAAAATGGACGGCCAGCCGGTCCTCGCCATCACCGGCCACCATTTCCACGACCTGATTGATACCCACGCGCAGCAGGATGTGAACCTGGACCGGGTGTTCGCCGACG
>JACQUQ010000255.1 GCA_016210175.1 Chloroflexota bacterium
ATGAGCTTCGCCGACCAAGCCCTGAGCGCGGAGTACCTGGCGACGCTGAAGGAGCCCCTGGCGCCCGACGTGTACCCGGTGCCCCGGCACCTGGACCAGGAGGTCGGCCGTCTGAAGCTCGCCAGCATGGGCATTACCATTGACACCTTGACGGAGGAGCAGCGCCACTACCTGGAGAGCTGGGAAGAAGGGACCTAGCGGCGCTCCCCCGTGCTCCCGCCCAGGGCCGGCAGCGGAAGGCGTGCCGCGCGCAGCGAGAGGGTCGTACCGGCAGTCAGAGGGATCGGCCGAGGGTAGGCGGCCGGTGATGAGCGGAAAAAGGAGTAGATGACCGGTGACTACAAGCTTTATGGCGTCTCCATCCCTGCTGTTGACGTCGGAATCGGTCACGGAGGGACATCCCGACAAGATCTGTGACCAGATCTCTGATGCCATTCTGGACGATATCCTCCACCACGATCCCCGGGGCCGCGTGGCCTGCGAGACCTCCACGACGACAGGGCTCATCCTGGTCTTTGGCGAGATTACCACGAGCCATACGGTAGACTACGAGCGCCTGGTCCGGGAGACCGTGCAACGCATCGGGTACACCGATGCCGCGTACGGCTTCGACGCCACTACCTGCGCGGTCCTGGTCTCCATTAAGCGCCAGTCCCCGGACATCGCCCAGGGCGTGGACCGCTCCCTGGAGGCCCGTACCGACCTGGCCGAGGCGGAGCTGGAGGCTCTGGGGGCCGGCGACCAGGGCATGATGGTGGGCTTCGCCTGCAACGAGACCGCGGAGTACCTGCCCCTGACCATCGCCCTGGCCCACCGCCTGACCCGCCGCCTGGCCGAAGTCCGCAAGCAGGAAATCCTGCCCTACCTCCGGCCCGATGGCAAGTCCCAGGTGACGGTGGAGTACGCCTACGGCAAGCCCAAGCGAGTGGACACCGTGGTCATCGCGGCCCAGCACGACCCCGACGTGGACATCGAGCAACTGCGGGCGGACATCAAGCGCCACGTCATCCAGGAGGTCATTGACCCCACGCTCCTGGACGAGCGCACCAAGTACTACATCAACGCCACCGGGCGCTTTGTCATCGGCGGCCCGATGGGGGACGCCGGACTCACCGGGCGCAAGATCATCGTGGACACCTACGGGGGCATCGCCCGGCACGGCGGCGGCTGCTTCTCCGGCAAGGACCCTTCCAAGGTGGACCGCTCCGGCGCCTACGCCGCCCGCTACGTCGCCAAGAACATCGTGGCGGCGGGCCTGGCCGACCGGGTGGAGATCCAGCTCTCCTACGCCATCGGCGTCGCGCAGCCGGTCTCCATCTCCCTGGAGACCTTCGGCACGGCGCGGGTGCCCGAGCAGCGTATCGTCGCCTTGATCGAGCAGCACTTCGACCTGCGGCCCGGCATGATCATCAAGCATATGCGCCTGCTGGAGCCCCGTCCCGACGACCCCACGCGCTGGTCGTATGCGAAGGTGGCCGCCTACGGGCACTTCGGGCGGGACGACCTGGACCTGCCCTGGGAGCGCACCGAGAAGGCAGCAGCCCTGCGCGAGCAGGCGGGGCTGGACGCCAACCCAAGTGAGACGGCGGCGCTCGAAGTTGCCCCACGTCGGGCCTAGCTCGGTGTGATGGGAGCGTCCTCGCTCCGGGGGCGCTCCCTGCTCGGTGGGCGGCCGGCCGATCTCGGAGGAGCAGGCCGGACCGCGTGCGATGCAGCGCCGTATCTGGTAGGATGAGGAGAGCACAGGCCATGCGCCCCCAACCGCGAGCAACCGAACCTACGCAGGAGGCCTCTACTGCGCGCGTTTGTCACCGGTATCGGCGGATTTGCCGGTAGCCACCTGGCGGAATTCCTCCTCGCCCAGGGCATTGAGGTGAGCGGCATGGTACGGCACGGCCATGCGGGCCACGCCGCCGGGGTGCAGGACCGCGTCCGGTTGTACCCCGCGGACCTGTCCGACCAGTCGGCCATCCACGCCGCGCTGGAGGATGCTGCCCCTGACCTGGTGTTTCACCTGGCGGGCCAGGCCAACGTGCCGCGCTCCTGGCAGGACCCGGAAGGGACCTATCGGACCAACGTCCTGGGCCAGCTGCACCTGCTGGAGGCCGTCGCAGCGGTGTGTCCCGCGGCGCGGGTGCTGGTGGTCGGCTCCAATGAGGAGTACGGCCCACCGCGCCCAGACGAGCTGCCCATCCGGGAGACCAACCCCCTCCGCCCCGCCAGCCCCTACGCCGTGACCAAGGCCGCCCAGGACCTCATGGGCTACCAGTACTTCCTCGGGCGCAAGCTCCAGTGCATCCGGGTCCGCCCGTTCAACCACATCGGCCCCCGCCAGGACGACGGCTTTGTGGCGCCGGCCTTTGCCCGCCAGGTCGCCGAGGCCGAGTTGGGCTTGCGCCCACCGGTGGTATGGGTGGGCAACCTGGCAGCGCAGCGGGACTTCACCGACGTGCGGGATATGGTGCGAGGGTACTACCTGGTGCTGACCCGCGGCACGCCGGGGGAAGTGTACAATCTCGGCTCAGGACGGCCGGTCTCGGCCCAGGCCCTGTTGGAATACTTCCTGGCCCAGGCCAAGGTGCGGCTCCAGGTGGAGGTTGACCCGGCCCGCTTCCGTCCGGTGGATGTCCCACTGGTGGCCTGTGATGCGAGCAAGGCGCGCGCTGCGACCGGCTGGGAGCCGACCCTGCCCCTGGAGCGCACGCTCCAGGACATCCTGGATGACTGGCGTATGCGGGTGCGCACCACCCGGGCGCACCCCTCGGCGGCATCCGAACCCAGCGTTGGGCGATAGCATCCTTCTCGTCCCCGCTCGCCCGTTTATAGAGAGGGGAAACGCGTCGTCGGCAAGCAACCGCGCCTACCGTCCCTGGCAGGACCGTCGCGTGCTCGGCCAGCATCACGCTGCACGGCCCTCACCCGTCCGCTTGGGGCGGACGACCTCTCCCAGAGGGAGGGGTGGTCGGTGGGACGCGCAACGCACGACCCGGCAGCACGTTTATGGGTCTAGCACAGCGAAGGGGAAAAGGAAGGCTCATGTACGCACTGATCCTCGCGGGAGGGAAAGGCGAGCGCCTGCGGCCCTTTACCGATGACCGCCCCAAGCCGATGGTACCCGTCAACGGCATGCCCATCCTGGAGCACCAGATCCGCTGGCTGAACAGCTATGGGGTGGACCACTTCGTGCTCCTGTGCGGCTATCTCCACCACGTCATCCAGGAGTACTTTGGCGATGGGTCCCGCTGGGGGGTAGCTATCGAGTACTGCGTGGAGGAAACGCCGCTGGGCCGTGGCGGCGCCTTCAAGCAGGGCTTTACGCGTATCCCCAAGAGCGAGCCCTTCGTCATTGGCACCAACGGCGACAACCTCAATACCCAGGACCTGCGGCCGTTCCTGGAGGCCCACCAGGGTACCGGGGCCCTGGTGACGGTGATGCTGACCCAGTTGCGCAGCCCTTACGGCATCGCTCAGATCGAAGAGGACCACCGTATCAGTGGCTTCCAGGAGAAGCCATTGCTGCCCTACTGGCTGAACGCCGGGGTCTACGCCATCTCCGCCGCCTGTTTCAACCGTTTTCCCGACCAGGGCGACCACGAGGACACCACCTTTCCGGCCCTGGCCGAAGAAGGCAAGCTGTACGCCTTCCGCTCGACGGCCTACTGGCGGGCGGTGGATACGGTCAAAGACCTGACCGAGGCCACCCGGGAGTTCGCCGGGATAGGCGGACAGTAGCACCGGTTGCGCCCGTCGTGGGGCAAGTTGGAAGCCGGTATCTCTGACCGCCCGCCGGCGCGGGTGACGTCGGCAGCGGCTGAACGTATTCCCATACTCTACTCTCATGCATCGACCTTGTACGGGGGAGGACGCGTAGGTGCGGGTACTAATTACCGGGGTCACGGGCTTCGTGGGAAGCCACATGGCCGAGTATCTCTTGACACTGGATGGAGTGGAAGTCTTCGGGCTGTATCGCTGGCGCAGCCGCATGGACAACCTGGCGGACCTGAACCACGCCGGTAAGCTGAATCCCATTCCCGAGGAGAGCACGTCCCTGACCAGCCCGGAGCGTGTGGCCCAGCTCATCGCGGAGCGGGCGCGCCCGCACCAGCTCAACCTGATCGAAGGCGACATGCTGGATGCCTTCAGCATGTACAAGCTCATCGGCGGCCTGCGGCCGGACCGCATCTTCCACCTGGCAGCCCAGAGTTGGGTGCCGGGGTCCCAGACCGCTCCCGCCCTCACGCTCCAAACGAACATCATGGGCCAGCTCAATATCTTTGAGGCCGTGCGCCAGGTGGGGATCGATCCCCAGGTACACATCGCCGGCTCCTCGGAGGAGTACGGGCTGGTCAAACCCGAGGAGACGCCCATCAAGGAGACCAACCCCCTGCGGCCGCTGAGCCCCTATGGGGTGAGCAAAGTGGCCCAGGAGATGCTGGCCTACCAGTACCACCAGAGCTTCGGCCTGCGGACGGTAGTGACCCGGGGCTTCAACCACACCGGCCCGCGCCGGGGCCAGCTCTTCGTCACCTCGGGCCGGGCCAAGCAGATCGCGGAGATCGAGCTTGGGTTGCGTCCCCCCGTGCTGTACGTCGGCGACCAGCGCAGCAAGCGGGACTTCACCGACGTGCGGGACATGGTGCGGGCCTACTGGCTATCCCTGGAGCGCGGGCGGCCGGGGGAGGTCTATAACGTGGGGACCGGCGTGGCCTGGGAGATCGGTGAAATGCAGGACCTCCTGCTGGGCATGACCGAAGCCAAGATCGAGGTCGAGGTGGACCCGGCCCGGTTGCGCCCCTCCGACGTGACCCTCCTGGTGGGAGACGCTAGCAAGTTCCGGGCCGACACCGGCTGGGAACCCCGCATCCCCTTCGAGCAGACCCTCCTGGACCTGCTCAACTACTGGCGCGAGCGCCTGCGCGGGTAGTGATGCGACGCCGCCACGCGGGGGCAAGCAGGACCGACCGGGCCGGAGGCATCGGCGTGGTGGTCCTCCGCTCTTGGAGAACAAGGTGAACACCGCCGTAAAGACCGACCGCTGGCTGCTGGCGCTCGTGGGCGGCGCCATCGCCCTGGTGCTGGCCGGGTTTGTGCTGCTCCTGGTCGTGCAGACGCGCTCCCCCGACACCCTGCCGGAGGATACTCCGGCCGGTGTGGTGCAGCGCTACCTGCGCGCGCTGGAGGAGGGCCGCTATGCGGAAGCGGATGCCTACCTCTCCGCGAGCGCGAAGGCGCGGCGCGAGCAGCAGCCCGGCGGCAAGCCCTATCCTCCCTACCCGGTGCGCCCCCCAGGAGAGCGGCCCAGCACCCGGATCGTCCTCCAGGACGTGCAAACGCGGGAGAGCACGGCTCAAGTCACCGTGGCCATCTCCCGCTTCCGCGCGCCCTCGCCCACCGAGGCCGACGAATATAGCGAAACCGTGACGTTTGACCTGCAACGGGAGCAAGGGGCCTGGAAGATCACCGGGCCTGAGTACTACTTCCCGTTCTAAGGTGTGTGCAAAGGCGTTTGGCCGGTGTGCTGCGGGGAAAACCTCACCTAACCTCCCAGCCCCCTTCCCGCCACGGGCGGGGGGAGCGGCTTTCCCCCTTCGTTCGGAGAGGGGGCCAGGGGGAGCGGCTTGCCAACACGCCTTCGCGCGGCGACCTTCTCAGGTTCCCAAGAGCAGGAGGGGCACACGCACTGATGAAGACGAACCGCTCTCTCACGCCCCTCCAGTCGGCGTAGAAGGCCAGGGCCGTGAGTACCGTCCGCCGCCTGTATTTCTTCACCGTCGCGTTCGTTGCGCTGCACGTGGCGGCCATCGGCGCCGTCAACTTGCTGTCCACCCTGGTCCGTCCCCTGGTGGAGCCTCAGGCGTTGCTGGGAGACTCCGACTTTCTGCGGGACCAGGTCGCCTTCGGCATCTCCCAGGTAGTGGTGGCCTTCCCCATCTGGCTGGTACACTGGCTCGCCCTCCAGCGTGCGGCGCTCCAGGGGCCGGAGGACGCGCAGTCACGGCTCCAGGCCTTCTTCCTGCACCTGGTCCTGGCCGCTGCGGCATTGGTGGGCCTGTTCCAGAGCATCTTCCTCCTGCGCAGTCTCCTCTCGTACCCCCTGGGGCTCGGCGCTCCCGCGGCGCTGCTGGCTATCATCCGGGCCCTGGGGTGGCTGGCGGTCTACGGGGCCATCTGGGCGTACCACCGTCCCCTCGCCGGCCGCCTGGACCTCCGCCCCGGTGAACGCACCATCTGGCGCTGGTACGTGTACGTCCTCTCCGGTTTCGGGCTGGGGATGTTCGCCTACGGCGTGGGCAGCCTGCTGCACCATGAGCTGGACTATCTCCTCACGCAGGGCCACACGGCCCTCATCGGGAGCGGGCGCGCCGCGTTCGCCCGCCACCTCACATCCCACGTGCCCGAGGTGCTGGTCGGGGGACTGTGGTGGCTCTTCTTCTGGCGCCACACGGCGGTGTCGGACGCGGGCGCCCGGCTGCGCCAGGTCTACGTGTTCCTGGCCCTGTCCATCGGCCTGGCCGGGGCGCTCTTCGGGTTGAGCTGGGTCCTGTACGAGGGTCTGCGCTTCCTCTTTGGGTATCGCGCCGCCTCCGGGGTGGAGCAGGCGCACTTCCTGGCCAGCGCCCTCCCCTTCCTCCTGGTAGGCGGAGCGCTGTGGGGCTACCATCAGAGGGCGCTGGCTGCCGAGACCTCCGACGACCAGCGGCTGGCAGCGGCGCCGGGACGGATCTACTTCTACTTCGTGGCCGCCGTGGGGCTGCTCCTCCTGGCGGTGGGCCTGGCGAACCTGCTGGATATCTTCCTGGAGTTCGCCTTTCGCCAGGTCTTCCTCGAGATCGGCGCCGGGGTCGGTTGGTGGCGGGACCAACTCAGCCGGGCGCTGGTCGAGGCCCTGGTGGGGCTGCCGCTGTGGTGGACCCACTGGCTCGGCGTCCAACGGGCCGCGGTAGCCCGACCGGGCGAGCGCCAAACACTCCCGCGGCGGTTGTACCTGTACGGGGTGCTGCTGGTCAGCGTGCTCGTGGTGCTCCTGAGTATGGGCGTCGTCCTGTACGAGCTGCTCCGCATGCTGCTCGGAGAACCTCTCACCCACCGCCTGCTTGGGGGTATGCTGAGCGCCCTGGGCTATGCGCTCATCGCCGGGATGCTGGTGGGCTACCACTGGCAGGTCGCGCGCGCCGACCTGGGAGTCGCCGCGCCGTCGGGGCCTCGGGCGGTCCGCAAGCGGGTGCTGGTGCTCCTGGCCCCGCAGCAACGGCCGCTGGTCCCCGACCTGGAAGCCGCGCTGGGGGTATCGGTGGAAGTGCTGGAACAGGTGGCCCCCGCTGGCGGGGAGACCGCAGGCAAGGCCCCTTCTCCGGAGGAGATCCAGGCCCTGGCAGAGGCGGTACACCAGGCGCCCTCGGACCGGGTGCTGGTCTTCTTGCGTCCCGACGGGGCGGAGGTCTATCCGTTCAAATAAGGAGGATACTTCCGGCCCCAGTGCGGTGGAGCGGGCCGAAGCATGCCCCGAGGGGGCGTACCAGGGGGCGGTCCAAGATGGTTCGAGGCATTCTCTTCGATGGGTTCGGGACGCTCTTTGCCGGGGGTCTGAGCCAGCAGCCGGCGGCGATGCGGGAGGTCTGCCAGCGCTTTGGGCTGCCCCTGGAGGCCGACGCCCTGCTGAAGCAGTGGCAGCGGTCCATGCGGGCGGTGAACCACCTGATGGGGCCGTTTTACACACGGAACGGCCCGGCGCCGTGCTTCCAACCCCTGCGGTGGATCTACACCCGGACCTTCGCCCATGCCTTCGCTGTGCTCGGTCTGTCCGGGGACCCCGGGGTCGCCGCCAGCATGGTGCTGGAGCACTACGCGGCGTCGGAGGTCTATCCCGAAGCCAGGGAGGTCCTGGCACAACTCCAATCATGCTACCGGCTGGGGCTGCTCTCCGATGCCGACCATGACTTTCTGGCACGCCCCCTGGCCCGGGCCGATCTCCCGCTGGAGGTCATCTGCACCTCCGAGTCCTTGCGCACCTACAAGCCGCACCCGCGGGCCTTCACCCTGGCGCTGGCGGCCCTGGGCTGCTCCGCCGAGGTGGCGCTGTACGTGGGCGACAGCCAGTATGCCGACGTCCAGGGCGGTCGCGGGGCCGGGTTGCAGGTTGCCTGGGTCAACCGCACCGGCGAACCGCGTCGCAGCGAGTTCCCGGCCCCGGACCACGAAGTGACGGACCTCACGGGGCTGTTGCGGGTGCTAAAAACGACCGCGTAGCCCCCTGGCCTTGGTGGGATCAGGGAAACCCATGCCGCGATCAGTGGGGCAACCGCACGCCCTCACCATCACCTCCGCCCTTCCCCGTCAGCACGACCAGTCCATCCCGCTCCAGCCCGTACAGCAGCCCCCGCAGCCAGGAGAGGTCCGCGGGGCCGAAATCGGCCTTGAGCGCCCGTCCCAGGGTCGGGAGGTCGAGAGCCTGGTCCGACCCCACGGCCCGCAGCGCAGCCAGGATGCGCCCGCGGTAGTAGCGGGTCGAGCCGACAAACGGCTGCCCGTTCCCGGAGGATCGTCCGTTCCCGCCCGGCTGCTCAATGGGCGCACCGGACCGCAGCGCGTCGCAGTGCTGGCTGAGAGGGCACAGCAGGCACAACGGCTTGCGCGCCGTACAGATGGTCGCCCCCAGATCCATCAGGGCCTGGTTCCACTCGTAAGCATGGCCCGGCGGCAGGACCGCCTCGGCCAGCGCGAGGAAGAATCGCTCCCCTGCCGCCTGTCCCACGGTGTCCCGCAATACCCGCCCCAGAACCCGGCGTACATTGGTATCCACCACGGGCACGTGGTCCTCGAAGGCGAAGCAGGCAACGGCGCGCGCGGTGTAGGGACCAAGGCCCGGCAGCGCCAGGAGCGCAGGGAGGCTCCGGGGGAACTGGCCGCCGTATTCCGTGACGATACGGCGGGCCACCTGGTGCAGCCGCACCGCCCGCACGTTATAGCCCAAGCCCGACCAGCAGCGGATGACGTCCGCCGGGCTCGCCGCCGCAAGGGCCGCCAGCGTAGGAAAGCGCGCCAGAAACTCATGGTACCTGGGAAGCACCCGGTCCACCTGGGTCTGCTGGAGCATGACCTCGGCTACCAGGATAGCGTACGGGTCGCGGGTGCGGCGCCAGGGCAGGTCGCGCCGCTGGTGACCGTACCATGCCAGCAGCGTCCGATGCAGCGCAGCGCGCCGCGCCGCCGGTGGTGTGGCGTGGATGGGGGACGGAGTCGTGGCAGTCATACGTGTCCAGTATACCGAATCTCCCCGGCAGGTGGCCTGCCCCCGCCTCGTCCGGTCTAGTGTTCTGTCAGCCGTGAACTGATGGGTGCGACCGCCGCCGTGAACGGCGGGCCCGCCCTTCAGGGCGGCGGGATGGCACCCATCACAGCAGGATTGACAGAGCACTAGACTACTTCGTTAGTGGGGGGAGTATACTGGGC
>JACQUQ010000256.1 GCA_016210175.1 Chloroflexota bacterium
CAAGAATGCGTGCCCCCAGGGGTAGGTGCTCCCGCGCGAGCCGCTCAGGATAGCCCGCGCCGTGCCTGCGGTGGTGGTGGTGGTGGATCTGGGGCAGGATGTGGTCGTAGGCGGTGATGTGCTGGACAATGAACTTGCCCAGTACCGGGTGCTCCCGCATCTTCTGCCACTCCTCCTCCGTGAGCGGCCCTGGCTTGCTCAAGATCTGGTCCGGAACGCCGATCTTGCCCACATCGTGCAGCAGTCCTGCCACCGCAATCTCCGTCAGTGCGGTCCCTTCAAGCCCCAGGGCCCTGGCGAGGGCGGTCGCGTAGCGGGCCACGGAGTCCGAGTGCCGGTGGGTGTAGCGATCGCGCGTATCGACCGCCGCGGCCAACGACTGGACGACCTCAAAGTAGACGGCTTCTCGCTCCCACGCGCTGGCGTCCTGCTGGTCGCTCATGAGCCCCTGCAACTCCTGGTAGCTGCGCACCTGATTCCGTCCCAGCCGCTTGGCGTGGTACATGGCCAGGTCGGCGCGGTGGATCAGGTCCGCCTCGGTGGTGGCATCGTCGGGATAGCAGGCAATGCCGATGCTGAAGGTCGCGGTGATGGTCGTGCTCGGCGCTTGATTGCAGTCGGCGCAGGATGCGCACGGACCCTCGCAGCGGGAGCACGCCCCGTTGCCGGAGGGAGCAGTTCCGAGCGCCAGAACGGGCGCGGTCGCGCCCTGCGCTGCCAGCGGGGCCGCAGAGGCCCCCACCCGGAAGCGGATACGCTCGGCCACCTGGAGGGCCCCCACCGCCCCGGTATTGGGCAGGATCACCGTGAACTCCTCCCCGCCGTAGCGGGCCGCGATGTCGATCCCCCGGATGGCGCCCTGAAGCGTGGCCGCTACCTGCTGAAGGATACGGTCGCCGACCTGGTGGCCGTGCGTGTCATTGATCGTCTTAAAGCGGTCGAGATCGCAGAACAGCACGGCGAGGGGCTGGCGAAAGCGGCGGGAACGGTCCAGCTCCTGGGAGAGCCGTTCATGGAAATGTCCGTGGTTGTACAGCCCGGTGATGGGGTCGCGCACCGCCCGCTGCTCCGCTTCGTGGTAGCGGGCGCGCAGCTCGTCGTGCAGCCGGAGGTTATCCTGCTCCCGCTGCTCCAGGGCTTCCGTCATGCGGTTCAGTCCGACCGCCAGCTGGCCCACCTCGTCCCCACGATGGATCCCGTTGCGGTAGTCCAGATTGCCTTGGGCGATGGCGGTGGCCTGCCGCTGGAGGGCAAGCAGGGGCTGCAACACCACCCGCTCCAGCTCCCAGTACAGGGCCGCCAGGAGGAACATGCCGCCCAGACCGCCGACGCCCAGGAAGGTCAGCACCTGCCGCCAGACCAGGACATCCCGCGCGGCCAGCCGGAAATGGACCGCCAGGACACCGCCGGCCTGACCGTTGGTGTGGATCGGTGCGCCCATCTCCGCCACCGCCTCAGCTCGGTGAACGAACTCCCGCCAGATGGGCCGGTCCTGCAACATGGGCTGGAGGTCGTCGAGGGCTGCCGGTTGCCCGATGGTGGCCGGGTTGGAGGACGCCACCAGGAGGAAGCGGTCATCCACGGGCGCATACAAGCGGATCTCGTGGATATCCGGGTTCGTCTCCTGCACCCGCGCCAAACGGTCCTGGATCAGCGGACCGCGCAGGTCTTCCGCGCTGGGATAGGTCGCGTCGAAGACCCGCCAGATGGCCAGGGCGTGCTCGTGGTACTGGTCGCTGATACCCGCGGCCAGCGTGCGCGCGTACAGGGCGGCGGTGGTCAGGAGGATAGCCACCCCCGAGAGGACGTACAGCGCCAGGATCTTGCCCCGCAGCCCGCGACGGGGGAGCACCCTCGCCAGGCGGTGCGCTCCTCCGGCCCGCTTCCCGGTCTGTGCCAGCTTCGACCTCATGGCAATAAAGAGCATAGTCCACCTCTCGATCAGGGCTGCACGCTGTTACTTGGCCAGGTACCCCACATGAGCGCCGGGCACGATGTAAGCCAGGCCCTTGAAGGCCACGAGGGTGACGACCAGGGTGGCCACCGTCAGCCAGGCCGCCCGGCGTCCCTGCCAGCGGTAGGTCGCCCGCAGGTGGAGGTTGGTCCCGTACAGGAGCCAGGTCGCCAGGGACCACGTCTCGATGGCGTCCCAACTCCAGTAGTTGCCCCATGCCTCCTGCGCCCAGACCGACCCCGACAGGATCATGATGGCGAGGCTGGCGAACCCGATCCCGGTAAAGCGGTAGCCCAACTCGTCCAACCGGGCCAGGCCCGGCAGCCGCTCGTACCACGGGGAGCCGGCGCCCCGGCCCTGGGCCCACGCCTTGAGGAGGTAGACCACGCTCAGGCCGAAGGCCAGGAGGATGCTGCCGAAGGCCAGCTTGGCAAACCCCACGTGGACGACCAGCCACAGGCTCCGCAGCGAGGGGGGCAACGGCTCCACGTCGGCCGTGGACAGGGCGCCCACGACCAGCAGGAGGGCGCCCAAGGGGACAATCGCGGCCCCGGCCACCCGCAGCCGGGGGAACCGGAACTGGAAGGCCAGGAAGACGGCCAGCCCGACCCACACGTCGGAGACGAACACCTCATGGCGGTTGATGTAGGGGCCGTGCCCCACCGCCAGCCAGCGCAGGACAATGGCCGCGGTGTGGGGCACCAGGAACGTCCCGGCCGTCAGCCAGGTGGCGCGGGTGATGAGCCCCTCCTGCCGTCGCCACCAGCCCGCCAGGTACCAGGCCGCACTGAAGACATACAGCACGACTGCACCCCAATAGTAGGATGCCGCCAGGGTCAGCATGGTGCCGCACCTCCTCTCCTTGGTTGCCACTCCAGGGAAATGCCCGCTCCAGGTGCGCCTCTCCGCTCAGAGTACGCCGGACGCACGACGAGCACGCTTCAGCTTGCGCTGGTGGGGGATGGTTCGGCGGGCTACACGGCGCGCCCGATCCTGGCGGCCAGCTCTGCCACTTCCTCCTCCAGCGCGCCGGGGAATCTCTCGGCCCGACCGCCCAGGCGCAGCAGGGACGTCCGTGTGGCCGGGGCCTCTACCCAGGCCCACACCCGCTTGGGCGCCCACAGATAGATGAGCGCCGACCCCAGGGCGCACAGGGCGAACCCGGCGAACACCACAGGCAGGCCGGGGTCCCGCACCAGGGGAAAGCCCGCCCAGCGCGCCACCCCTGGGAAGCTCAGGGCATAACGGCCCACCGCTACCGTCTCCCCCAGGGCCAGGGGACCCTGGAACAGCAGGGCGCCATCCTCCTCCCGCACGAAGAGGTACAGCCAGGGCCGTTCCGGGCGCGCCTGAAGCCACGCCTCCGGGGGAACGGGCCCGCTGCCCGGCGCGGGGTAGAGATCGGCCTCCACCTGCCAGCCGGTGGCCGGCAGGGAGAAGCGGTTACTGGCCGGCTGGGTCAGCTCCTTGGGGAGCGGGAAGTTGACGTAGCCCGTCCCCAGCGCCTGCCCTCCCGCGTCCCGGAGGATGAGGTGCGCCGCCAGGCCGTGTTCCTTCGCCTGGTAGAGGGTCGCGCCCTGGTAGGACAGGGGGCGGTCCACGCTGATGGCAGCCTGGCGCACCTCGCCCTGGGGACTGCGGAGGGTCACGGCGCTGGCAATCTCCCGGATGGTCCCGTTCTCCCAGTAGGCCACCCGCAGGCGGTCCAGGCGCACCTGGAACCCCTGGTACCCGCCGCCGAACAGCGGCCCCTCGTCCCGCTGGAGGAAGGCGTCACGCCGGTCGGCGAAGACCTGGCCTTCGGCCAGCTCGAAGTAGCCGGCCATCTTGCCTGCCCCGCTGGCGACGCCCCCCAGGAGCACGACCAGCATGCTGAAATGGAGCACCACCGTCCCCCACACCCCATAGCGCCCCTTCTCGGCAAAGAGGGCGGCGCTCGTGTCCCGGCGCACATGGTAGCCCGCCGCCGCCAGGACCGCTGCCGCTCGCTCGATGGCCCCCTCGCGGTCGGTGTCCAGCGATACGGCAGCGTGGTGGCCGGCCCGCCGCACCGCCGAGGGCACACCGCGCCCCGGCCGGTGCCGCACCCGGTCCAGCTTCCACGTCCGTCGCGCCTGGGAGACCGTGCTCACGAGCAGACTCAGGAAGAGCAGGCCCAGGAGGGCCAGGAACCACCAGGACTGGTAGACATGGGTAAGGCCGACGGCCTCTGCCAGGGCTGCCCCGCGGGGATGGGCCGCCTGCCACGCCTGGAACTCAGCGGCGGGGGTGAGCGCGCGCTGTGGGACCAGGGTGCCCGACACCACGGCTGCCATCAGCAGGGCCAGCAGCCCCAGGGCCCACTCCCGCGAGCGCAGCAGGCGCAGCGTTACGATGGGGCGGAGCCGCCGTCGCAGTGCCGGCGCTGACCGCTCCCCCCCGTCCCCTTCCCCAGGGGGGACGGGGCTGGCAATGCGCTCGTGTGTTGCGGCCATCGCTTCCCCTCCCGCGTCACCGACAGGTGTTCATGGCGGTAGCGCAGTTGTCCCGGTCCCAGCCGCCGCTGGGCGCCCAGGTATCAATAGTCTGCAATCCGCCTCCACCGGGCCGGTTGATATAGGGCGCACCGTCGCTATTGAAGCCCAGCAGGTGGTCGCGCTGCCAGCCGTGGGGGACCGCAATGTGGCAGTCCATGCAGACAATGGGCTGGCCCGTGACCTTGTTCTGGCCCTTGCCCAGGTGGCGGGCGTGGAGGTTCGGCTGCCCGCCGGAAAACCCCGTCTGGTTATAGCTCTGCTCGTTGTTCGGGTTGGTATACATGGTGTAGTCGTGGCACAGGAAGCACAGGTGGTTGGACGTATTCGCTCCACCGTTGCTGGGGCTCTGGCCCGTGGTCCGGTCCCAGGGCCGGCGCAGGATGAAGGGGTTGTTGGAGCCGTGGGGACCCTTGGGGTCGCCCTGGATATCGCTGCCGTGGCAGTCGGTGCAGGTGATCCGGCTGGTGGGCATCAGGCGGTTGCTCGTGCCGCCGTCGCCGTTCAGCAGCGACTGGGCGTAGGACTGGCCGACGTTGGGGCCGGTCTCATAGACAAAGGGGTTCTTGCCCTGGGCCACCACCGGCATGTAGGACGCGTTCAGTGGGTTGAACTCCTTGGACTGGTCGGTCTGCTGGAAGCCCCCGCTGGGGCTGGGCGGCGGCGTGCCCCCGTAGGCCCAGGAGGAATGGCACTTGAAACACAGCTCGTACTCATAGGTCACCCGGCTCACCGGGGCAAAGGCCGGCGGCGTCCAGGGATCGGTATAGGTCGCCGAGATACCCCACATGCCCTGGAGCGGCCCGTAGGCGTAGCTACTGCCGCGCGGGTGGGTCCCCTGCGAGGCATAGTGGGGGTTGTGGCAGTCAGTACACTCCACATGGCGGTTGGCGCCGCTGAAGAGCGATGGGTCCTTGGTCCGCGGCTCCACCAGGGAGTGGATACCCGTCTTGGCCGGATCGGTCACGGGCATCGTGAAGGTCTTCTGGAACTGGGCCTTGATGTTGGGGGCCGCGCCGGTGCCGTCGTGGCAGGTGAAGCACACCTCTTCCTCCGGCCATCGCTTCTCCAGGGCCTTGGGCGCCGTGGCGCTGTGGACCCGGTGGCAGGCGGCGCAGGCATAGGTATCGGCGCTGTAGGGCTGGTGGTCGTTGTGGGCGGGTGGCCCCGGCGTCGGCGTCGGGGCGGGTG
>JACQUQ010000252.1 GCA_016210175.1 Chloroflexota bacterium
GCGGTGCCGGTCAGGACCGCGCCCAGTTCCCCGGTATGCCGGAAACTGAGGGCAGCGACCTTTCCGAGCGCCTGCCACTCGGCCAGTCCCCCCTCGAAGCCGCCATTCCGCACCGCATCGCCGGCCGGGGGGAGGAAGAAGTCATATGGTGTGGGTCCGGTGACGGCGATGGCCTTGGGCGGCAGCGCGCCGAAGCCCGCTCGCTCGGCGACGACCCGGTAGGTGCCAGGGCTGGGCAAGGCCAGGGTGTAGCTGCCGTCGGCCCTCGACTGCGCCTGCGCGCCAGAGCCGACCGCCCAGACCGTCGCACCGGGTACCGGTCGGTCGCGGTGGTCCAGGACGCGGCCAGCAACGCTATAGGGGGACGGGAGCGCACCCACCGCGGTCACGCTGGTCCAGGTGTCGCCGGGATCGGCACGGTACGGTTCGGCATCCCCAGAGGGCACCCGGGCCCGCACCCGGAAAAAGTAGGTCTCGCCCGCTTGCAGCGGCACGGGGCTGCCGGGACCGAAGATGGCGGTCGTGACGGCGGTGTTGGTCAGCCAGCGTGTCCAGCGTCCCTGGGAACCGGCCCGCACATCCACGTCAAAGCGCACGTCGGGGGAAGCGCCGTCCACCGCCGACCAGCGCACGGGGAAGGTGGCGCTGGGTGTCTCTGCGGGGAGCGGCTCCATGGACGAGACCACCGCCGGGAACACCGGCTCGATCAGCAGGACGGGATCGCCGCCGCCGTTCTCCGGCTGGCCCCCCGGCACCGGGACGAGGTACACGCCATCGTGCGGCGTCACCGTCCGTTCGACTCCGTTGCGGTCCACCAGCACCGCGCTCGGTGATGCCGCCACCACTTTGGCGACATCGTTCCGGGTTCCCCGCGCCCACAGCACCGTCACTTTGCCCCGCGGGGTGCCCCGGACGACCACGCCATCGGTGCGTCCGAACCAATCGCGGTCGGCGCGGGTCGCCCAGGAGAGGTAGGTTGCCGCCACCTGGTAGGCACCATAGGCGGGGCGCGGGGTGCCAGCGTTGCGCACCAGCCCGTACCACTCGTGCGGACCGACGTCGTCGTCGTAGAACTGGTGAACGAACACCCGCTCGACGCCCGCGGCCAGCGACAGCGCGTACGCCTTGATAATGAAGCCCGCCTGCTCGGCCATCGTCCCTTTGTACAGACTGGGACAGGACAACTGGGGGTCAACCCGCCGGTCGTCGCACACCGGCAGGTTGGTCTCGTTGACCCAGATGGGCTTGGTCAGGCCCCGCTTCGCCAGCTCGCCCCTGGCCCAGAGGGGGAAGGTATAGAGGTGATTGGGATCGGTGTAGAAGTGCAGGGGCAGGATATCGAAATAGAAGCTGTTGGCCTGGGCTGAGGGGTCGGCCACGATGGTGTCCAGGGCGCGCGGCAGAAAGGTCGTGTCGGTCCAGTAGGCCAGGCCGGCGAAGGCGACCTGCGCCTGGGGGTCAGCCCGCTTGATGACCAGGTAGGCGACCCGCAGGAGTTGCACGTAGTCCCGGTGGGTGCCGGCGAAGAACACCGGCGCGCCGCCTGCCCTCAGATCCGGTTCGTTCCAGATCTCCCACACGCGCACCTTGCCCCGGTACCGAGTGGCCGCGGCCTGCACGAAGCGCGCCCAATAGTTCTCCGGGTTGATCCGCCCATCCGGGAGGAACACCGGCTCGTACAGGTTGCGGGGCACGCTGATGGTCGCGCTGAAGCCCTGGGCGCTCAAGAGCGTGCGGAAGCCGAGTTGTTTCGGGCCGAAGCCAGAGAGGTACAGCGCCGGGTCGCCCGCAGTGGCGGCCCATTTTGCGGTGCCCAGGAGGATGGCATTGACGGCCAGGCCGTGGGCCAGGTCGCGGTTGACCACCGCGTCTTGGGCGGCAAAGGCGGCGTCGTCCAGCTTGCCCGGCTCGGTCTCGATGAGGTGCCAGTACATGGGCCAGCGCGTCCAGCGAGCGCCCGCGGCCACGGCCTGGCGGTAGCGCGCGTCGGGCACCTGGTAGCCTGCGCCGTTGACGAACGTCAGGCCAAAGCGCTCATCGCTGACGCTACCGGCCAGGGCTGCGGCGTTCGTGGCGGCGGCCGCGCTCCGCAGGGCCAGGAGGCTGACGACGGGAGCGAGCAGTGCGCAGAGGATGAGGGCACAGCGGAGCGGCGTGCTTCGTGGGGGCATGGTCCATGAGAGCGGCGCTAGTCCCATGCTGGGGGCGGTGCTTCACGGTACGGCGGGCCGGAACCTCCCGGAAGACCCCGGCCCGCCGTACTGCTCCTCCGTTCTTGGGAAACGGGGAGATGGCCTGATGGTTACAGCCTGCCCGCACTCCCCTGGACCCGGCGAGGGCGTGTGGGTAATCCCGTTCCTTGAGCGTGCCGACAGGCAAGGGCGTTGCCTGAGCCTGTCGCAGGCAACGCCCTCTGCCAACATGCCCTAGATGAACAGGGGGGCCAGCACCAGGGTAATAGTGCTCAGGAGCTTCACCAGCACGTGCAGCGAGGGGCCGGCGGTGTCCTTGAAGGGGTCGCCCACGGTATCGCCGACCACGGCGGCCTTGTGAGCCTCCGAACCCTTGCCCAGGGACTTGCCGCCCTCTTTCAGCCCACCCGACTCGATGAACTTCTTGGCGTTGTCCCAGGCGCCGCCGCTGTTGTTGAGGAAGGTCGCCAGGATGACGCCGCCGATGGTGCCCACCATGAGCATTCCGGCGACCGATTCCCACCCGGTGTCGCCGCCACGGGTGAACTTGAAAATGACCCCGACCAGGATGGGCAGGCCCACGGCCAGGATCCCCGGCGCCACCATCTCGCGCAGCGCGGCGGTGGCGGTGATGTCCACGGCACGGGCATAGTTCGGGCGAGAGGTTCCCTTCATGATGCCCGGATCCTCACGGAACTGGCGCCGTACTTCCTCGATGATGCTGCCCGCCGCCCGGCCCACGGCCCGGATCGCCAGGGAGCTGAACAGGAAGACCAGCATCACGCCCATCAAGGCACCCACGAACACCTCGACCTTAGAAAGGTCGATAGGGATGTGGTCGGTGAGCTCCCAGATCTGTCCCGTGGCAGGGTTGATCCGCCCGGCTTCGTGGAACTTCTCCTTCACCTTGTCCAGGTAGGCGCTGAAGAGCAGGAAGGCCGCCAGGGCCGCCGATCCCACGGCGTAGCCCTTGGTCAGGGCC
>JACQUQ010000254.1 GCA_016210175.1 Chloroflexota bacterium
GGGCGCAGGTGTCCGTCCCGCTCCCCGACAACCTGACCACCTGGCGGCTCATCGCCGTTGCGGCGACCCAGGACACCCTGGTGGGCAGCGCCACCACGGACGTGGTGACGTCCAAGCCGCTGCTGGTGCGTCCGGCCACGCCCCGCTTCCTGGTGGCCGGGGACCAGGTCCTCATGGAGGCCATCGTCCACAACTACACCGACCAGGCCGCGCCAACGGAGGTCTCCCTGGAGGCCCAGGGGCTCAGCACCGACGACGGTGCGCCGCGGCAGGTGCGCATCCCCGCGGGCGGCTCCGCCAAGGTGGGCTGGCGCCTGACGGTGGCGCGGGGCGCCGAGGCGGCGGTCCTAACCTTCGCCGCCAGCGCCGGGGGCGACGCCGACCGGGTGCAGCTGACCCTGCCGGTGAAGCGGTACGCCTCCCCGGAGACCACGGGCAACGCGGGCGTGGTGCGGGACGCGGTGCAAGAGATCGTCGAGATCCCCGGCTACGTGGACCGCGAGCGGGGCGAGTTGACCATCACCGCCGAGCCTTCCCTGGCCGCGGGCATGGCCGCCGGGCTGGACTACCTGAAGGAATATCCCTTCGAGTGTACCGAGACCACGGTGAGCCGCTTCCTGCCCCGCCTGGCGGCGGCGCGGGCCATCACCAAGCTGGGGCTGCCCGACCCCACGGGGCTGCGGGACGAACTGCCGGGGCTGGTGGCCCGCTCCCTGCAACGGCTGTACAGCTTCCAGAACCAGGACGGCGGCTGGGGCTGGTGCGCCCGTGACCAGAGCGAGCCCGCCCTGACGGCCTACGCCCTGCTGGGGCTGAGCCAGGCCCGCCAGGACGGCTACGCGGTGGACGAGGGGGTGGTACAGCGGGCGGCGGGCTACCTGCGGAGCTACCTGGACCGTCCCTCGGACGTGGAGGACCCGACCCGGGCCGACACCCGCGCCTTCGTACTCTACGTGCTGGCCGCGGCCGGGCAGGGTGACCTGGGGCGGAGCACCCTGCTGGCCGACCAGCGGGAGACCCTGGGCAACCGGGGCAAGGCCTGGGCCGCGCTGGCTCTGGCGACCGTCGCCAACGACCGCGGACACGCCGGGGTGCAGGCCCTCCTGTCCGATCTGACCACCGCCGCGCTGGTGAGCAACACCGGCACCCACTGGGAGGACGCCCGCACCGACCACCGCAGCATGATCACCAACACCAGCACCACGGCCATCGTGCTGGAGGCCCTGGTGCGCCTGAACTCAGACCATCCCCTGGTGGACAACGGGGTGCGCTGGCTCATGGCCGCCCGGCAGGAGGGCCGCTGGCGGAGCACCTATGAGACCTCCTGGAGCCTGCTGGCCCTTACCGACTTCCTGGAGGTGCGAGGCGAGACCCGTGGGAACTACGCCTACCTGGTCATGGTCAACGACCGGCAGGTGGGCACCGGCCGGGTGGAGGGTGCCCGCGGTCTGGAGCCCCAGCGCCTGGTAGTGGCGGTGCGGGACCTGCTGCTGGACGAGGAGAACCGGGTGAATATCGCCCGGAACGGGAGCGGCGGGCCGCTGTACTACACCATGCACCTCCAGTACTTCCCCGATGCCGAGTACATCGAGTCGGTCAGCGAGGGGCTGAGCATCGCGCGGGAGTACAGCCTGGCAGACGATGAGGACGGCCGCCCGGTGCAGGAGGCGCGGGCCGGGGACGTCATCAAGGCGACCATCACCCTGGTAGCGCCCCAGGACCTGCACTTCGTCACGGTAGAAGACCCCTTCCCGGCGGGGCTGGAGCCTATCGACGCCAGCCTGAAGACCACCAGCCGGGAGTTCCAGGAGAAGCTGGAGGCAGAGCGGCGCAAGGGGATGGAGGAGGCACGCGGCGAGGACCGCCCCTACTGGTACTACTGGGGCCAGGCGGAACTGCGGGACGACCGGCTGGCGCTCATGGCTCGCTTCCTGCCCAAGGGCGTCCACGAGTACACCTACTTCCTCCAGGTCACGCGGCCGGGCGAGTACCGGGTGCTGCCCATCCGGGCCTATGAGCAGTACTTTCCCGAGGTGTGGGGCCGCTCCGACGGAAGCACCTTCACGGTGCAGGAGGAGCCGCGCTAGCTGTCAAAACAGAGCGAGCAGGGCCGAGACCCTGCTCGCTTTGCCCCCCTGCCTCCTCCACCCACCAGCGTGCCGCGGGGCATGCCCGCAGCCGCCGTCCACCGTGTGGCTTCCCCCTGGGGGCTATGGATGCCGGGCTGCGCTCAGGCTGCCCAACGCTGCCTATCGCTCCAGGTAGCGATGCCTGGCGCACCTGCCCTAGCGGAGGACGTTGGCCGTCAGGAGAAACTCCAGGCTCTGGCCGCTCGCCGTCTTGAGGAGCGTGCCCCGCTGGATCGGCCCGAGACCGGCATCGCCGTGCGCGGCCGGGTCAATGCTCACCTCCAGATAGGCCGCTTGCTCCGGGCCAAGATGCACGTTGGCGGGCGGCACCGGGGCATTGGGCATATCCATCCCGAACCATGATGATGTCTGTGCCCCCTGCACGAGGCGGGCGCGGGTACACATTCAGGTGGTGCCCACGCTGTTGACCAGGGTGGCGCCCTGGACGGTGAGGGGGAACCGGGCGACCAGCAGCCCGCCGCCCATGCGGACCTGTCCGAACTCATGCTGGGTATGGTCGGGGACCAGGGTGCCGCTGGCCAGCGTCCCGCCTGCCGCGGTATTGGCCGGCTGGCCCGTGCCCCACGTGGCGAAGGCCACCCCCACCCCTACGGCCAGCAGGACAGCGACGAGCAGCAACCAGCGTTGCGTCCCTGGCGCCTGGTGTGACGCTCGTTTGCGGCTCATGGGAACAATCTTTCCAGGCGGATGGGGGCGCTACCGCCGCCCCGTGCGTGTTCGTGACCGCCGCTGGCGTTGGACAGGAAGCGCTCTGGGTCGGCATCGAAGCGCTCCTTGCAGTGCGGGCAACGCAAGGCATAGGTGATGCTGCGATAGGTCGAAGTCGGTGCGGTAGCCGGATCGACCGGCTGCCCGCAGACGGGACACCGGGTGTTCATATGCTGCTGACCTCCTCTCTTCTGGTGCGCGCTTACTCGACGCGGAGTATGCCGCGCATGCCTGCCTCACGATGACCAGCGATGCTACAGTAGAACTCGAAGGTCCCCGCGCGCGGCGTAAAATCCACGGCAGCCCGGCCACCCCCGTTGGCGCTCACATGGACCATACCCGGCAGCATCGTCTCCATAGTGTGGCCAGGCCCCTGCATATCGTGGGTATCGGCCACGTCGCCGTCGTTATGGAGGCCCAGCGCGGTGATATCGTGCTCCAGCTTTCCCTCGTTGACCATCGTGAGGCGCACCGGCACGCCGGCCCGGAGGACGATCTCCTGTGGAGAAAAAGCAAATTCCTGCGCGGTCAGCGTGGCCGTCTGGGTACCTGATGGACCGGGCACTGTGGTGGCGCTGCTGCACCCCGCAGCCAGGACCAGGACACTGAGGAGTGGAAGGAGCAGCCAGGGCCGAGGCCCAGCGCCGCGTGCGGTCATCGTGCGCACCCTCTCTTTCGTCGTGGCTCGCACGGCCGTGCGGTAGCTGTCGAACTGCCATCCCAGGCCCCGCTGCTGGCGCCGGTACGGCACGGCCGTCGTTGCGCTTACTCCCAGGGTACTCCCTCGTCCTGAGGGAATGCTGAGGCGCTGCTGAGCGCTGGCTGAAAAAGCGGGTGGGGCCAGGAGCGCAACTGCGCCGTGCTCCCAGTCCGACCGGGCTGCCTCCCCCAGCCGCTCGTGCTGATCTGCCGCCGACAACAGCGTATCGACTCTGTTCATCCGGACGCCGTGCCCTTAGCCGCTGTTCCGGGCAGGGCGTTGTTATGCTATGATAGGTGCGATACGCGCTGCCTACTGGCAGATGGCGGCCAGGGAGTGGCCGACGTACAGGAGACCGAGTGAACCGGCGCAACGTTCCTGTATCGGTACCAATAGTGGCCGCGGCCCTGGCGGGGGCGCTGCTGGTCCTGCTCATGTACCTGGGCTCGCGCGGTTTCCAGGACTTCGACTCCGCGCTGATCGGCTACGCCGTCGCCAGCGTCTTCGCCTTTGCCGCCCTGGTCTACCGCTACACCCTCTGGATCACCCGCCCGCCCACCTGGCGCTACTTCAAGGGCGGATGGATCAACTTCCTCTCCTGGCGCAACTTCCGGCGCTACACCCTGCTGGTGCCGGTGGCCCTGTGGCGCGACATCTTCGGCCAGACCTTCATCCGCAAGCGCAGCCTCCTGCGCTGGGTCATGCACCTGTCCATCTTCTGGGGGGTAGTGCTCTCCCTGCTCATCACCTTCCCCCTGACCTTTGGCTGGATCCGGTTCACCCTGGTCCCGCCCGACCACTACCTGTTCTGGTTCTTCGGCTTTCCCATCTTCCACTTCTCCATCGAGGGCGGGCTGGGCTTTCTGATCTTCAAGGCCCTGGACTTCACTGCGCTGCTGCTCATCGTGGGGCTGGCCATCGCCTTCTGGCGGCGGACCCGTGATGTGGGACTGCTGACCACCCAGCGGTTCGGCTTCGACCTGCTGCCCCTGGTGCTGCTCTTCGCCATCGCCGTCACGGGGCTGGCGCTCACTGCCTCCTTCACCTGGTGGGAAGGACGCTTCTACTGGTTCCTCTCCCTGACCCACCAGGTCGTGGTGGTGACCTGGCTGCTGTCGCTCCCCTTCGGCAAGTTCTTCCATATCATCGAGCGGCCCGCCAGCATCGGCGTCACCCTCTACCAGACGGTCAACCAGGAGGTGGAGCACTACGGCGAGCAGCCCCAGACGGGACGCTGCCGGCGCTGCGGCGACGAGTTGCCGTCGCAGCAGTTTATCGAGGACGTGAAGGGCACGCTGGTGGACCTGGGACAACGCTACGACCTCGGCGGCGACCGGGGCTGGCTCCAGGACTACTGCCCGACCTGCAAGCGGGTGCTGCGGGGCCAGGCGTACTTTCAGCTCATGGGGAAGGGGTTCCTATGACCGTCAACAAGGACTTCTTCCGCCCCGAACGGGACTTCAACTATGACTTTCAGCAGGCCGGAGCGCCGGAGACGGGCTGGCCGGGGGCGGCCGCGCTGCCGGAGGAGCTGGTGCCCACCCACTGCTGTTTCTGCGGGGTGCAGTGCGGGATGTACCTGCGGGTGAGCGAGGGCAAGGTGACGGGCGTCGAGCCGCGAGACTACCCCCACAACCGCGGCTCCCTCTGTCCCAAGGGCGTCGTCGCCTACCAGCAGGTCAACCACCCGGAGCGCCTGACCACCCCGCTCATCCGCCGCGGCGGGAAGGGCGGACGGCTGGAGCCCGCCACCTGGGACGAGGCGCTGGGCTATGTGGTCCGGCGCTGGCAGGAGATCCAGACGGCCCACGGGCGGGACGCCGTCGCGGTGTACAGCGGCTCGTCCATGACCAACGAGAAGTGCTACCTCATGGGCAAGTTCGCGCGGGTGGGCCTGGGCACCCGCCACGTGGACTACAACGGCCGCCTGTGCATGTCCTCGGCGGCGCTGGCCTACGCCAGGGCCTTCGGCCTGGACCGCGCGCCCCTGCCCATGACCGATATCCCTCTGGCCGAGTGCCTGCTGGTGGTGGGCGCCAACGTGGCCGAGTGCTTCCCGGTCGCCACCCAGTGGCTCTGGCGGGCCAGGGACCGGGGCGCGCGGCTCATCGTGCTGGACCCCCGCCAGACGGCCACGGCGCGCACCGCCGACCTCTGGCTGCCGGTCCGGCCGGGGACCGACCTGGCGGTGCTCAACGCCATGCTGCGCCAGATCATCCACGACGGCCTGGTGGATGAGGCGTACGTGCGGGAGCGGACCGCGGGCTGGGAGGCCGTCCAGGCGGCGGTGGAGCCGTACACGCCCCAGGAGGCGGAGCGCATCGCCGGGGTGCCGGCCGAGCGGATCGTGGCGGCGGCCCGGCTCTACGGGCGGGCCAACCGCTCCCTGATCATGCACGCGCGGGGTATCGAGCACAGCACCCACGGGGTGGACACCTGCCTGGCCTGCATCAACCTGGCCCTGGCGCGGGGGCAGGTGGGCAAGCCCGGCGGCGGCACCATGATGCTCACCGGCCAGGGCAACGGCCAGGGCGGACGGGAGATGGGCCAGAAGGCCAACCAGCTCCCCGGCTACCGCCACATCGACGTCCCCGAGCACCGGCAGTTCATCGCGGACGTGTGGGGCATTCCCGTGGAGGAACTGCCCTGGGAGGGAGCGGCCGCGACGGAGATGGTGGGCCTCATGGCGGCGGGCCAGATCAAGAGTTGCCTGGTGGTCTGCTCCAACCTGATGGTCTCGCTGCCGGACCTGGCGGTGGTGCAGCGGGCGCTCCAGAACCTGGACCCCCTGGTGGTCATCGACTTCTTCCTGTCGGAGACCGCGGAACTGGCGGACGTGGTGCTGCCCGGCTCGGTGTGGTGCGAGGACGAGGGCACCACGACCAACCTGGAGGGCCGGGTGGTGAAGATCAACCAGGCGGCCGACCCGCCGGGGCAGGCCCGCCGCGACGTGGAGATCGTCGGCGACCTGGCCCGGCGGCTGGGCCGGGGCCGGTACTTTCCCTACCGCTCCACCCGCGACGTTTGGGAGGAGCTGCGCCGGGCCTCCCAGGGCGGCATCGCCGACTACTCCGGCATTACCTGGGAGAAGATCGAGGCCCAGGGCGGGGTCTTCTGGCCCTGCCCGTCGGAGGACCATCCGGGGACACCCCGGCTCTTCACCGAGCGCTTCGCGCACCCGGACGGCAAGGCCCGCATGTTCCCGCTGGAATATCGCCTGCCCGCTGAGGAGCCGGGCGGCGACTACCCCTTCCGCCTGACCAGCGGTCGGGTGGTCTACCACTACCTGAGCGGCACCCAGACCCGGCGGCTGGGCTTCCTGAACAGCCAGGCGCCGGAGCCCTGGGTGGAGATCCACCCCCAGGCCGCCGAGCGCCTGGGCATCCAGCACAACGACCGGGTGCGGGTGCGGACCCGGCGCGGGGCGATGGAACTGCGGGCGCTGGTGGCGCCCACCATCCGGCCCGATACCCTGTTCATCCCCTTCCACTACGGCCACCAGCAGGCCGTCAACCAGCTCACCAACCCGGCCGTGGAGCCCACGGTGAAGATCCCGGAGTACAAGGCGTGCGCGGCGGCCATCGAGCGCCTTGAAGCGCAGCCGGGGCCGGAGGCGGAAGGTCCGCGGGCGCACTTCACCCCCGCCACCGCGCCCAAGATGTTCCCGTACGTCTCCGGGGAGGGCAGGACGCCGCCGGAGGAAGAAGCGAAGGTGTATTGAGCAGTGCGGAGTGCTGAGTTGGGGCGCAGTCTCAGCGCTCCGCACTCAGCACGCGGAGGAGACCTGTGGCCGTCAAGACGCTCTTCGTTGACCCCTCGCGCTGCATCGGCTGCCGGGCCTGCGAGGCCGCCTGTCGCGAGTGCGACTCGCACAAGGGCGAGAGCATGGTCATGGTGGATTTCATTGACCGCACCTGGACCGTAGCGACCCAGCCCACGGTCTGCATGCACTGCGAAGACCCAGTGGCCCCCTGCGCCCAGGTCTGCCCGGTGATGGCCATCCTCATCACGCCGGAGGGGGTGGTGCAGCAGGCCGATCCCTCGCGCTGCATCGCCTGCCGCAACTGCGTCTACGCCTGTCCCTTCGGTGTCCCCAAAATGGACGTCGAGGCCAAGCTCATGAAGAAGTGTAACTTGTGCTACGACCGCACCTCCCAGGGACTCCAGCCCTGGTGCGCCCAGGCCTGTCCGACCCAGGCCCTCTGGTACGGTGACTTCGAGGACTTCACAGCGCAGCGGCGCGGTCGAGCGGTAAGCCGGACGGTCTTCGGAGACCAGGAGGTCCGCACCAGGGTCTACCACGTGCTGCCGGAGGACCGCCCCGCGCTGGACGTCGGGAAGCTCCTGGAGGAGGCGCGCGCCGAGGTCGGCGGCCCGGCACCGGCGCGCGAGGAGGCGTGGATAGTATGACCGAGCGTGGACCTGACCGCATCCCGGAGGGCACGGTGCTCTCGGAGCGTCGGCCGGGCGAGCGGTGGCGGGCGGAGTTCCCGTACCACTGGGACGCCGACGCCCTGGTCTCCCGGCGGGAATTGCTCCACCTGGCCGTGTATACGTCGGGCGCGCTGTTCGCGGGGACGGCGTTGCTGGCGGTGCTGGGGCTGCTGCGGCGCCCGCCGCGGGCCGCGCCGCAGCCGGTCGCCCGTGTGGAGGAGGTCGCGGAGGGCCAGGCGTTCTATTTCCACTACCCGACGCCGGACGATGAAGCGGTGCTGCTCCACCTGCCCGGCGGCCGCTTCGTTGCCTACAGCCAGAAGTGTACCCACCTGGCGTGCTCGGTCTACTACCAGCCCGAGCGCGGGCGGCTGTTCTGCCCGTGTCACGACGGGGTCTTCGATCCGGTGACCGGCGAGCCGGTGGCCGGGCCGCCGCCGCGCCGCCTGCCACAGATCGTACTCCGCCGCGAGGGCGACCTGATCTACGCGGTGGAACGGGTGCTGTGATGGTGACGCCGAGTAATTCCCCTGCCCCTGTGGGAGGACGAGGTGACGCGGCGGGGCTGCCTCCCCCGCCCGGCCAGGATACCGTCGTCCTGGCCGCGCTCACCGTGGGCGTGCTCCTGATGGGCATCCAGCTCTGGTTGCTCACCATCGCTTTGGACCTCTACCTGGGCGGCCAGGGCGACCGGGTGTGGCAGCTCGCCCTGGCGTCCGGGCTGATCTTCCTGGGCGGGCTGCTGGTGCTGTGGGTGCTGGGCCGCCGCCCGCGCCTGCGTCCCCTGCCACCCGGTGAAGCCCGGTACCGGAGTGGGGAGTGACGGCGGCAGCAGGCACAGAGGCGGTTGCCGGGATGGTCGCTGCTCCCTGGCCCAGGGAGGACTGGCCGTGAATCCTCAAGGAGGGCCTGAATCCGTGCCACGCCACGGGCCGGCCCGAGACCGCCGTCTCGGTAGCGGCCGCCAACCGCTCGGCGAGCTACCTGCTCTCCTCCTGGGGCTGGTGCGCCGGTTCCAGTTCACCGAACTTGTCCGCTACTACAACTCGACGGTCCTCCTGGCGGTCTTCAGCTTCGTCAACGGGTGCTTCAGCATCGGGATCATGAGCGTGGTCGCCCTGGCGACCGGGGCGCCGTTCATTTTCCCCTCCCTCGGTCCGACTGCCTTTCTGGTCTTTTACACCCCCACCGCGCCCGCGGCCTCGCCACGAAACACCATATGCGGCCACCTCATCGGTGCGCTGGCCGGCTGGCTGAGCCTGGCCATCTTTGGGCTTACCGAGGCGCCACCGGTGCTGACGGCGGGAGTCGAGTGGCCCCGCGTCGGGGCGGCTGCCCTCTCCCTGGGGGCCACCGCCGGCCTCATGGTGCTGTTCCGCGTGCCCCATCCGCCGGCGGGCGCCACGACCCTCATCATCTCGCTGGGCCTGATGCCGCACCCCTGGCAGATCCTGGTGCTCATGGCCGCCGTGGTGCTGCTCACGCTCCAGGCGTTCGCCATCAACCGCCTGGCAGGGATCGCATACCCCATGTGGGCGCCGACGACGCAAGCGGTCAGCCCGGTGCCCCCGGACCGGGCGGGCCGTGCCGCGGATGGTCGGGGCGGTCCTGGGTCCCGCGACCGGGGGGCGTAGGGGTGTGCGGCACCGGGTGGTTGGCCTTCCCGTCCCGGAGCCGCGGCAGGAAATCCGGTGGATGGGTATGCTATGATAGTCATAGCGAGCGGTCGGCAGCGGTGCCCCAACACCGGCGGAACGAGGAGGATCATGGCGCCACGTATACGGCCACTCACAAAAGACGATGTCGCGCCGGAGGTGCGCCGGCTCCTGGAGCAGGCGGAGCGGGCCTTCGGCCAGCCCCTGGCCTCCACCGGCATTCAGGCGTACGCCCCGCCTATCCTGGAGGCGAGCCGCGCCCTGGGCGCGGCCCCGGCGCGCAGCGGGACGCTTCCGGCCTCCCTGCGACCGCTGGTATGCCTGCGGGTGGCCCAGATGGCCGGGTGTCCCTTCTGAATGGACACCAATGCTGTCGGGAGCAGCAAGACGGGTGCCTCTGACGCCAAGATCGCCGCGGTCGCCCGGTTCCGAGAGAGCGACCTGTTCAGCCCCGAGGAGCAGGCCGCGCTGGCCCTGGCGGAAGCGATGACCCGCACCCCGGTCGAGGTCTCGGATGAGATCTTCGAGGCCGCGCGCCGCTATTTCTCCCCGGCGCAACTGGTGGAACTGGTGGCGACTATCGCCATGGAGAACTACCGCGCCCGGTTCAACCGCGCCTTCGGGATCGAGTCCCAGCACTTCTACCACCCGCAGGAGCAGGCGGCGTCGGCAGAGCGGCCGTAAAGGAGGCATACCAGCCATGCAGCAGCCGGACATCCGCAAGGCGCTCCCGGTCCATCCCTCCCCTGCGGCGGAGGCCGTGCCGCGCCAGGTCCGCGTGGACGGGCTGGTGGCGCACCCGTTGGAGCTGAGCCCGGCGGACCTAGCGGCGCTGCCGCAGCGGGCGCTCACCGACGACTTCACCTGCGTGGAGGGCTGGGTGGTGCCGGCTCTGGGCTGGCAGGGGGTCCCCCTGGCGGCGGTCCTGGACCTGGCCCAGGCAGGCCCGGAGGCCCAGTGGGTCCAGGCCAGCGCCGGCGATTTCAGCGTGCCCCTGCCCCTGGAGGACGCGCGCCGGGCGCTGCTGGCGCTGCGCCTCGACGGCCGTGACCTGCCGGTGGAGCACGGCGGGCCGGTGCGTCTGGTGGTGCCGGGGCGCGAGTGCTTCACCAGCATCAAGTGGCTGGATCACTTGGAACTGCGCCTCAGCCCAGCGTCGAACACCGGTCAGGCCATCGCCCTGGGCCGTCTGGCCGCGCGGGAGCGCCCGGACCGGTAGCCGCTGCATGCGCCGCAGCGGGTGTTGGGGGCCGACCTCGTCCCGGCAGTGGTGCAGGAACGGGATCGGTGGTACTGACGGCGTGCGCCGCCGACTGATTCCCTTCCCATGGGGATAAGAAGCGTTGGTGCCGCAGGACTCGCTTTTCTGCTGATGCGGCAATTTGTACGCTTGACGCAGGGTCGCCAGCGCACTACACTGCACACAGCCGCGCGACAACGTACCGGACCACGGAGCTGAGATGCGTAGGAGGGCAGTGCCGTGACGCAGGGGACACCGCCGGAAGATAAGTTTGTGACCGTGAACGGGCTCCGGCTCCACTACCTGGACTGGGGCGGCAATGCGGACCGGGTGTTGCTCTTTGCCCACGGGCAGGGAGGCAATGGCCATAACTTCGACCACATCGCGCAGGAGTTGCGGGACGAGTTCCGCATTCTTGCTCTGGACCAGCGGGGCCACGGCGATTCGGACCACACCCGGGAGGGCTACTCAGTCAAGCTGTTCGCCGCAGACCTGGCCGCCTTCGCCGAGGCAGTGGACATCATCCCGTATGACTACTGCGGCGCCTCCCTGGGCGCCCGCAACGCGATCCCTTACGCTGGGGACCACTCCGATCACCTGCGCCATGTGGTACTGCTGGACTACGGCCCGGAGATGAGTACCGAGTCGGCCCGCAGCCAGATCGGGCGGATTGGCACCCGTCCGCTGGGCTGGCGCAGCAAGGAGGACTACATCGCTTACCTGCGGGAGCGCGACCCCCGCGTCAGCGAGGAACAGCTGCGGCGCAATGCGGAGTACAGCCTGCGCCTGAACTATGCCAACCGCTATGTGCTGAAGTCTGACCCCGACCTGTTCTGGATCAATGGGAGTTTTGGCGTGGCAGAGGTCCCCTACCTGTGGGAGCAGTGGGCCAAGATCCGCTGCCCTATCCTGGAACTGAAGGGGGCGCTGAGCAACTACCTCTCACCGGAGATCCTGGAGCGCATGAAGCGACTCCAACCCACCATGCGCTT
The DNA here is from genome assembly GCA_016210175.1 of Chloroflexota bacterium. Lineage (GTDB taxonomy): Bacteria > Chloroflexota > Dehalococcoidia > SHYD01 > JACQUQ01 > JACQUQ01. Next base: position 11,880 of record JACQUQ010000254.1, read on the forward strand.
TGCGGAAGTGCCGGACTCGGGCCACCCGATTACGTCGCACAACCCGGCCTTCCTGATCGAGCAACTGCGCCAGTTCCTCAACGAGCCGGCGTCCCAGGGCGTCGAGTAAGGGGACCTGGCCCCTTTTTCCACAGTGCAGTCGGGGCGGGTATGCAACCCGCCCCGACCCTTCTTTTCTTTGTGCCTACCGCGTGCCGTGGACATGCGCTTATGGCTCCCGTTCGCCCAGGCGGCCCCACATTTCCCGGCTCGCGTCGGCAAGGTCCTGGTCACTTATCTCTTGCCCCGCCCAGAGGCCGCCGAGGGAAACCGGCGTATAGGGAGGCGCATCGGGCGCACGGGTTCCCAACTTGTACCGCTGGTAGTCGAGGAATGCGGCCACTTCCTCCCGCGCCGCGTCGGGCAGCGTGTTGAGGAGCGCAAGCACACGGTGCCGTACATCTTTTTTCTTCGGTGTCGCCATTGTGTGCCTCACCGATCCCTGGCTGCACCTCGGGGCCAGGCTGTGGTCATCCTACGCGCAGTATACCCCTGCGCCTGAGCATTTCCAACCTACGCTTGGCGTTCGGCCAGCGCCTCTGCCCAGGCGAGGAGGTTGCGGGCGCGGTCATAGACCGGGACATCCACCACGTGCCCCTCCAGGGAAACCGCGCCGTGCCCCTGGACCGCCGCGGCCTCAAACGCCTCGATCACCCGGCGGGCGTAGGCCACTTCCTCCTCAGTGGGACGGAACACCTGATTCACGGGATCGATCTGGCTGGGGTGGATGAGGAACTTTCCCTGGTAGCCCAGGCGCTTGGCTTGCTGCGCCTCCCGCACGAGGCCCTCCTGGTCCTGGAAGGCCATGTACGTCCCATGTATGGCCTGGACATTGGCGGCGCGGGCCGCAATAGGAAGCATCGCCTGGGCGTAGGCGACTTCCTCCCCCTCCAGGGTGCGGGTGATGCCCATATCCAGCGTAAAGTCCTCGGCCCCGAAGGAGATGCCGAGGACGCGGGGCGAAGCGCTGGCGATCTCGAAGGCGCGCACCAGGCTGAGGGCGGTCTCGATCCAGGGGATGATCCTGACGGTCCCGACAGCCATCCCCTGCTGGCGCTCCAGGAGTGTGAGGATGGCGTCCGCGCGCAGGATGGTCTCGGCCCCGGTGGGCTTGGGGAGGCTGATGCCATCCAGCCCGGGCTGTACGATGGCCGCCAGGTCCAGCTCGGCCAGGCCGGTGTGGAAGCCGTTGATGCGCACCAGGGTCAGGCGTCCCGGCTGGACCAGGGTGGGGAGAGCGTCCCGCACGATGGCGCGGGCCTGCTCCTTCTCCGGGACCGGCACCGAGTCCTCCAGGTCCAGTACGATGGCGTCAGGCATCAGGTTCCGGGCCCGGTCGATCATGGTGGGCCGTATCCCTGGCACGAACAAAAGGCTCCGCAGGACGGGCATCATGGGAACTCCTCTCAGGGGCGGAGTAGCATCGCACACCTGCACATCATAGGGGCCACGGGGAGGCGCGGCCGCCCGCAGCCTGCGCCATCATACTACGTCCGGCAGCCCTGTCAACCAGCACGGTGCGTTCAGCTGTGGTCCACGCTGCGCCCGCGCCCGGAACGACGGGTGGCTGCTCTCCGGTGACCACACGGGGGCCATGCGGCCTTATTCTCAACCCAAAAAATTCCCGCGCGCCCCCTTGCGCGGCCCCGGTCGGGGTGGTATAGTAACAACTGTGAGCAGCGTATGTGCTGCGGCGCCCGGCCGAGCCGGGAGACGGCCCGGACGGGTAGGGGATGCGCAGCATCCCGGCCTGCACCGCCCGACGGCCCCATGAGGGTGCGGCGGGTGCTCGTCTGCCTGAAGGAAGTGCGAACTCTGAAAAAGGCAGGGGAGAGGGGTTGACACCCCGGCGGCGCAGGTGGTACACTTAAAAGTGTGAGCAGCGTACGTGCTGCGGCGCCCGGCCGAGCCGGGAGACGGCCCGGACGGGTAGGGGATGCGCAGCGTCCCGGCCTGCACCGCCCGACGGTCCTATGAGGGTGCGGCGGGTGCTCGTCTGCCTGAAGGGAGTGCGAACTCCGAAAAAGGCAAGGGAGAGGGGTTGACACCCCAGCGGCGCAGGTGGTATGCTGAA
>JACQUQ010000257.1 GCA_016210175.1 Chloroflexota bacterium
GGCGGCGGAGAAGGCCGGCACGGCCTGGACGCACTATGCCTATGGCACCAGCCTCATTGCCCGCCTTGGCTCGGACGGCACGGCGCGATACTATCACTATGACGGCACCGGCAACGTACGTGCGCTGACGGACAGCACCGGGGTGGTGGTGGAGCGGTACGACTACGACGACTTCGGTTCCCTCAGGAACACGCCCTCGGGCGTGAGCAATGACCGGCGCTTCTCTGGAGAGCAGTGGGACAACGAGACGGGGTACACCTTCCTGCGGGCGCGGTACTACGACCCGGCGATTGGGAGGTTTATTAGTGCGGCCTCAGCTCGACTTTGGCCATTTGGTAGACAGAATACAAGGAGGCAGGTAGACTCGGCGCACACCCAACCGCCAAGAAAGGGTGCGCCAGGTGCAACCCTGTCCAGTGATATTCTCCTCCTGCTGCGCCATTTTGAACCAGCCTTCAGTGAACGGGTCTGGCACGAAGCCCTGGTGCTGCTGGTCGGCGCCATCCTGGTTTCTGGCCAGCGTACCGTCGCCGCTATCCTGCGGGTCAGAGGCCTGCACGGCGAACGTCAGTTGGTCAACTATCACCGGGTGCTCAGCCGCGCCCGCTGGTCCAGCTTGGCCCTGAGCCGTATCCTGCTGGGCCTGCTCGCATGACCCTCGTGGCCGCTGGCGTCCCGGTCCTGATCGGGAGGGATGACACTATCGAGCGCCGCCGCGGCCGCAAAATCCGCGCCCGGGTCATTTACCGGGACCCGGTGCGCTCCAGCTCGGAACGCTACCATCAGGCAGGAGTGGGGCCAACGGCACAAGACCCTGACCGACTGGGGCCGGCAAGCGCTGGTGCTGGTGCGGCGCTGGCTGCCTGACCTGATCGTCGTCGCCGCCAGCACCTATGCCGTGCTGGACCTGTTGGCGGCCTGCGCCCGGCTGACCGCACCCATCACGGTCATCACCCGGCTGCGCCTGCCTGGACGCTGCCCGGTATGACCCGGCCCCAGTGGGCGGCCCGGCCCCAACGGACGGCCCCGGCGCAAAGGGGAACGCCAGCCCACCTTGGCCCAGCGGCTGGAGGACCCCCCCACCCCTTGGCAGGCGGCCCAGGTCGGCTGGTACGGGGGCGTGCTCCGCCCCGTCGAACGCGCCACCGGCACCGCCCGGTGGTAGCACACGGGACTCCCCCCGGTAGCGTTGCGCTGGGTGCTGCTGTGCGACCCGCTGGGGCAGTGCAAGCCGCAGGCGCTCTGCTGCACCGACCCCCAGCCGGTGCCGGTCCTGAGCGTCGCATGGTTCGTACTGCGCTGGCAACGGGAAGTGACCTTCCATGAAGGAAGCCCGCGCCCACTTGGGGGTGGAGACTCAGCGCCAGTGGTCCGACCGCGCCATCGCTCGAACGACGCCAGCCCTGTTCGGGCTGTTCTCGCTGGTCACCCTGCTGGCCCACCAGCAGCTTGCGCAGCATCCGGAGCCGATGCGGCAAGCCGCCTGGTCCACCAAAGAGGGTCCAACCTTGGTGGATGCCTTGGCGCTGGTCCGACGCCAGTTGTGGCCCGTCCAGGTTTTCACGCCGTCGCCCCAACCGGTGGGCATGGCGGAAATCCCCCGTGCCCTCTATGAACGGTTTGTGGACACCTTTGCCTATGCCGGCTGATTGGATAAAGTCGAGCTCAGGGGCGAACCTTGCGGCAGGCTTGTCCTGAGGGTAGCGAAGGGCTCAGGGCAGGTCCTGGTGTTCGCCCTTGGACAGGCAGGACCGGGGCGCATACCAGAATCGCCCCTCCACCAGACCAGGATGTACATTACCCGTCCTTGGGCGAGGGAAGGGGCCGCGGCTCCTCTCCTGCGCTGCTACTTCGTGCAAACTGTCCGCCCCTGAACTCCGCACCAGGGCGGGGGCCAGGGGGAGAGGTTGTCCACCACCCGCTCACGCATCCCCACCAGAATAGTTTGCCGCCGGCATATCCCCCGATCCTTACGTACTGTTATCATTTCAACCAACTATCAATCGCCTCTGACCACGACCAATCCCGATAGCAGCCCTTCATGCAGCATGCGTTATCTCAGGTGACGGGAGAGGGCGCAGCGCAGTGGCGTGTGATCCCGGTCGCTCGTGGCGCACGTTCACCTCCGTCGAGTGGCAGACCGGGGCAAAGCATGTGCGTGGAAGGAGAGCGTCGCCTTGATGGATGGGTTGCTTCGTCGTTGGTCGCTGGTCCGTCCCCGCCACCCGTCCCGCCGCCGGCCGGGTGTGCGCACCGTGGGGGAGGTCCGGCGCTGGTACCTGGGCCTGGGCGTGGGGGCCGTGTGGCTCGCCGTGCTCGGTGTGTGGCTCGTCCCGGCGCTGCCGGGCGCTACCGCGGCCTGGGCGGCGAGGGACCGGGATGACCCCTGTCCACGGACGGCGCCCGTCACGAGCTTCGAGGTCTCCCTGACCAACGTCCCCATCTTCCTGAACCGCTTCGGGGACGTGATCCCGGAGGGGCGGATGTACCTCCTGGACGAAAACCTGGGCGAGGCGCGCATCACCTACCCGAACGCGGCCAACCCCTTCCTGCCCAAGGACATCATCGAGCCCCTGGTGCTGCGGGTGAACCAGGGCGACTGCGTGGAGGTCACCTTCACCAACCGGCTCCACGAGCTGCCCCACCTGGCCCTCCAGGCCCTGCAAGCCGAGGATCCGGAGGAGTTCGCGGAGCTGCTGGCGCTGCCCAACGCCGACCCCGACGCGGTGAACGAACTGGTGCTGCGGCGCATCTTCCCGCTGCCCGGCGAGGTCCTCCGGCCGCAGGGGACCGTCACCCCGGACCCGCGGGAGTTCGCCCCGGCGGCCAGCGAGCCTGACTTCGAGTTCGACCCCGACAACGCGCCCGCGGCCTCCATGCACTTCACCGGCCTCAGCTACAACGTGAGGCAATCCGACGGCACCGCGGCCGGCTTCAACCCCAACACCACGGTGCCGACGGGAGAGCGTATCACCTACCGGCTGTTCGCCGACCAGGAGGGGGAGTTCCCCTTCCAGGACGGGGCCGACCTGGGCTCGACCGCGACCGGCGCCCCCACCTTCATCGGCTCCAACGCCTTCGGCGCCTTCGGGGCCATCATCGTAGAGCCGCGCCGCGCCACCTGGGTGGACGTGAACACCGGCAAGCCCATCAAGAGTGGCGCCCGCGCCATCATCAAGCTGCCCAATGAGCCCGACTTCCGGGAGCACGCCCTGTTCATGCACGATGAGATTGAGGGCGAACCCGGCATCGTTACCCGCTTCTGCCGGGGGGAGGACACGCCTGCGGGCTCGGCGTGCGTGGATCCCAACGCGGACCAACTGGCGAAGCTCCAGGCAGGGACCATCCCCGCGCTGGGCGGCGGCGATGCCAACGCCCTGGTCAACGGCGAGGTGCCCGTGATCCTGGCGTGGTTCGCCTTCAACTACCGCAGCGAGCCCGGCTTCAACCGGGAGGAGGTGGGCTGCCCGGCCCGGCCGGCTACCCCGGACCTCCCGCTCCCGGCCCCGTCCTGCGTGGGGGAGGAGACCGACCTGAGCTCCTGGCCCTACGGCGACCCTGGCGGCGGCGATCTGGTGTTCCGCAACTACCGGGGCGAGCCCATGCAGATCCGCCTGTTCCACGGGGCGGAGAAGGAGACCCACACCTTCCACTGGCACATCCACCGCTGGCCCTTCGACCCCGAGGACGAGGGCGGCCTGGACGACATCTCCGAGCCGGAGCACCACACCACGACCACCAACCCCCTCGATGCCCAGGCCATCAGCCCCGGCTCCCACTTCTCGCTGATCCCGGAGGGGGGCGCGGGCAGCGCCCACGACCAGAAGCCGGCCACCGTCGGCGACATCATCTTCCACTGCCACCTGTACCCCCACTTCGCGCTAGGGATGTGGGGCCTGAACCGGATCCACGACGTGCTGGAGGACGGCAGCCGCCAGCTCCCGGATACCACGCCCATCCTGCCCCTGGTGCCCCTGGAGGACTTCGACTACCAGCCGCGGAACCTGGGGGACCGACTGCCGCCGGAGCCTACAGATGAGCAGCCCGGCTTCCCCTTCTTCGTGCCGGGGGAGTTCGGCTTCAAGGGCCCCAAGCCGCCCCTGGGCGTCCCGGAGCGGCAGGAGGACGGGGTCTTCCCGCCCACGGACCTGGAAAAGGACGCCGCCCAGCACAACGCCCGGAAGCCGGGGGCCTTCTTCCTCGACCCCTGCCCGGCCACCTGGGATGACGGCACGCCCACGCCCCTCAAGGTCTTCGAGGTGGCGGCCATCCAGATCGAGAAGGTGTACAGCCCGGACCTCCAGTGGCGGAACCCGCAGCACCGGATGTACGTGCTCCAGGAGGACAAGCAGGCCGTCTTAGATGGCACCAGGGAACCGGAGCCGTTCGCGCCCTTGCTGAACGTGGGCGACTGCGTGGAGTTCCACCTGACCAACGAGCTGCCCGTGGTATTCGGCGGCACCGTGTTCGACCGGCTCCAGATCACCAACGAGGTGGGCATCCACCAGCACATGGTCCAGTTCGACGTGCTGACCGCGGACGGCACCGCCAACGGCTGGAACTACGACCAGGGCGCCGACTTCGGCCAGACCATCATCTACCGGGACTTCGTGAGCGCGGAGGTGCGGACCAACAACTTCCACGACCACTTCTACCCTGCCATGCAGCAGGACAACGGCCTGTTCGGCGGGAGCACCGTCCACCCGGCGGGCTGTACCTTCCACGACCCCACCACCGGGGAGCCTGTCCGCGTGGGGCTTATCGTGGACGTGCGCTGCGAGCGGACGGAGGACTATCACAAGCGGAAGACGGACGGGAAGGACTTCCGCAGCTTCCACCTGTTCATTGAAGACCACGTGCCTATGTTCCAGCCGGAGGACCCCGCCAACCCGAACGATGACCCGTTCGTGACGCCCTTCGGGGTGCCCATCTTCCCGCCGCCGTTCCCCTCCAGCCCCGACGATTACGGGGTGATGGGCCTCAACTACCGGCTGGAGCCTTTTGAGGCCCGGCGCAACGCCGACCCGGCCGACCTCTTGAGCTCCAGGGTTCACGGCGACCCCTTCACGCCACTCCTGCGGGCCTTCGCCGGGGACTTCGTGAAGTTCCACCTGGTCGCGCTCTCCTTCGAGGAGTCTCACGGCTTCAACCTGCACCGCTGGCGCTGGCAGTTCGAGCCCAACGATCGGGGGTCCAACACCATCCAGGCGGAGCACATCGGCATGCTGGAGTACTTCACCGCGGAGATCCCCATTGATAGGGAGGAGCCCAACCGCAAGGACCTGGACCTGCGGGACTACCTCTACTACTACGGCGGGGCCGAGGACTGGTTCCTGGGCGCCTGGGGCATCTTCCGGGTGGTGGGCTGCGACCCCGGCGACCAGGCGATGGCCCCGTGGCTCCCGTCCCTGCCGCCCTTGCAGGCGCTTCCGGACAATCCGGTCAAGCAGTGCAAGGAGCCCAAGATATCCCCGGAGCGCGAGGTGGGCGAGCCGTGCCCCGTGAACCGCGACGGCGACATCACGGCGCCCCTCCGCCGGTTCAAAGTGGTGGCCATCAATAAGGACATCGTGTACAACCATGCCGGCGAGCACGACCCCAACGGGCTGATGTATGTGCTGGCGGAGGACCTGGACGCGGTCCTGAGCGGAGAGCAGCCGACGGAGCCACTCATCATCCGGGCCAACGTGGGCGACTGCATCGAGGTGGAACTGGAGAACCGGCTCGACCCGGCCCAGATGCAGCCCCACTGCTTCGAGGCCCTGGAGGCCGGCCAGCTCGGCTTCAAGGACCCCTTCGCGGACCCGAGCGTGCTGACCTTCCCGGCCTGCCTGAACGACCAGCCGCAGACCGAGAGCGAGGTGCCCGGCTTCCGGCCCTTCCCGGTCAGCAGTCGGGTCTCCATGAACCCGAAGCTCGTGGACTACCACATCGGGTCCGATGGGGCCAACGTGGGCTTCAACCCCGACTCCACCGCCGGCCCCGGCGAGACCATCCTGTACCGCTGGTTCGCGGCGGAGCAGACGGGCCTGGCCGCCTTCCAGGACCGCGGCGACGTGCAGAACCACCTGCACCACGGCCTGTACGGGGCCATCGTGATCGAGCCTGAGGAAGCGGAGTATCTGCACCCCGCCACCGGCAAGCGGCTGCGCAGCGGCCAGGAGGCCGTCATCGTGGGAGACCGGGACCGGGAGACCTACCGGGAGTACGTGGTGCTGATGAACAGCGACCTGGCCCTGTTCCAGGCCAACGGCTTCCCGGTGCCGGACAACACGGACCTGAGCCTCACGCCCAGCCAGGTGGAGGACGACCCCGAGGACCAGGGCGAGTTCTCCATCGGCTACCGCAACGAGCCCTGGGTACACCGCTTCCTGGCGAACCCGGACCTGTCCCTGATCTTCAGTTCGGAGGTCCACGGCGACCCGGCCACGCCGCTGTTCCGGGCCTACGCGGGCGACCGGGTGCACTTCTGGGTGGCCCAGGCCGTGGGCGACCCCCGCTCCACCGGCTTCACCCTACACGGCCACCGCTGGCGCCACTCCCCCAACGACCGGCACGCGCAGATCCGGGCGGTACAGGGCCAGTTCCATCCCACGGTGACGTACCCCGTCCACCTGGACCCGAAGGTGTTCGGCGGGGCGGGCGGCCCCCAGGAGTTCCCCGGCGACTACCTGTACCGTTCCGCCACCCTGTTCCGCCACCTGACCGGCGGCCAGTGGGGTATCTTCCGGGTGTTCGACCGCAAGCAGCCCGACCTCATCGAGCTGCCCAACAACCGGGTAAAGGAGGACGACTAGCGGGGATACCCCGGCCCCGGTCGCGGGCCGGGCGGCCGGGGCGCTCAGACCGCGCCGACGCGGGAAGGCTGTTCCCGGACCAGAGCCTCCGCCCCCTCCTGACGGGGAAGGGGGCGGAGGTGGTCTGCATTGCACGGGAGATGGGAGGCAAACATGGGACGGGCAGCGCAACGGCGCAAGCTGCGGGACGTGCGGCACCGGGACGGGCACGGTTCGGCGGCGGTGGGCCTTCCCGGACCCTATCGAGGAGCGCTCATCACCATAGGCCTCGGCATGGCCCTGGCCGTCGGGGTCGTCCTGCTGGGGCTTCTCCTCCTGGCGCGCGGGGACGCCGCGGCGGTGCGGGCGTTGGACGACCAGGGCACGCCGACCGCATCGGCCCCCGTCCACCTGGAGGTCGAAGCCCGCCACCTGGGCAACCTGAACCTGGAGATCAGCGCCGCCGTCACCATGAACGAGGCCCGGCGGCCCCTGGGCGGGGCCGAGGTGGTGGCCTACACCGACATGGTGGAGATGCCCCTGGCGCACACCCAAGGCCCCCTCTCGATGCAGGAGGTCCCCGGCCGTCCGGGGGTCTACGCCACGCGGACGGCGGTGCCCATGGTGGGGAGCTACGAGGTGCGCGTGGAGGTCCGCCAACCGGTCCAGGGTACGGCGCGGGAGGTCGTCTTCGTCGGGGCCGGGCTGCCGCCGCAGCCATAGACCGGGTGCGGTCCCGGCCCCGACCGAGGGAGCGGGCACTGGGGTGGCGGGTCTCCGGCTCGGCACCCCATTCTGGTCGAACCCTTCTCTCTTGTGGTACCATGCCCTTGCACGGCCGTACCCCGGCGGTGGAGGGGGCGGCCCGAGCATGGCATAGCGACTGCGCCGGAGCGCCTGGGGCCGGCCCTGCCGGAGACGCGGCGTGGGCTGCTCCTTGGGCGAGAGAGGGAGTGCCGATGACCCAGGCTGCCTTTGTCTATGATGACCAGCTCTCCCGCCACGTCTTGCGGCACGACCATCCCATGCGCCCGCATCGCCTCCGGCTTACCTATGAGCTGGTGGCGGCCTATGACCTCCTGGCCCATCCCGATGCCCTGCTCCACCCGCCGCGAGAAGCCACCCTGGAGGAGTTGCAGACCATCCACACCCCGGCGTACATCGCGGCGGTGCAGAGCATCAGCCGGGGCGAGGGGAAGGTCAACCCCAGCGCCTACAACTTCATCCCGGAGGGCGATAATCCCCCCTATCGCGGCATGTACGAGGCCGCCGTCCTCTCCACCGGCGCGTCGTTGACGGCGATGGACCTGGTCCTCACGGGCCGCGTTCCCGTCGCCTTCAACATCTCCGGGGGGCTCCACCACGCGCTACCCGGCGCTGCCTCGGGCTTCTGCATCTTCAACGACCCCGCTATCGTCATCGCCTGTCTGGTGGGGCGGGGTCTGCGGGTGGCCTACCTGGACATCGACGCCCACCACGGCGACGGTGTGCAGGCCGCCTTCTACGACACCGACCAGGTGCTCACCATCTCCACCCACGAATCAGGGCGCTGGCTGTTCCCCGGCACCGGGGAGGTCCGCGAGCTCGGCACCGGGGCCGGGCGCGGCTACTCCGTCAATGTGCCCCTCGCGCCCTTCACCGGCGATGAGGTGTACTTGTGGGCCTTCCATGCGGTGGTACCGCCCCTGGTGGACCGGTTCCGGCCCGACGTGCTGGTGGCCCAGTTGGGCGTGGACGCGCACAACGGCGATCCGCTGGCCCACTTGAAGCTCACCACCCGGAGCTACGACGCCGTGGTGCGCTGGGCCAAGGGCCTGGGCGTTCCCTGGATTGCGTTGGGCGGCGGCGGCTATAACCTGGAGGCGGTGCCGCGGGTTTGGGCGCTGGAGTATGGCATCATGCTGGGGGTTGACCTTGCCGATACGGTCCCCGCAGCGTACCAGGAGCGCTACGGCAGCGGCGCGCTGCGCGATCCAGAGGTCCCGGAGCCGGCGGCGGAGGACCGGGAGTTTGTGCGGACGTTCGCGGAAGCTACCGTGGCAGCCATCCGGCAGGACATCTTCCCCTACCACGGTCTAGCACGGTAGCACCATGCCCTCGCGCGCGGCGATGACCTCCAGCCCCGGTTGCTCCTTCCGGGCCCGCTCCCGGCAGACGGCCTCAAAGCTATCCACGACCGTGTCGGCGTGGAGGGGATCATGGTGGAACAGCACCACGCGTTTGACCTGTGCGGCGATGGCGACGTCCATGACATAATCCAGGGGGCTGTGTCCCCAGCCGCGCTTGGTCTGGTACTCCTCCAGGGAGTACTGGGCGTCCATGATCAGCATATCGGCGCCCGCGACGAAGGCCACGAGGTCCCGGTCGGCCTCGTGGGTCAGGCGGCTGGCTGGACTGTCGCAGTCGTGCTCGCCGTGGGAGGGCGTCACGCGGTCCGGTGCGTGGAGGTAGGACGAAGCCGGCTCGGTATCCGTTGCATAGACGAGCGTCGCACCGTCGGCTTCGATGCGATACGCCAGGCAGACCGTCGGGTGATGGGCGTAATGGGAGCGGACGCGGGCCTCACCAATGGCGATGGTCTCCTCCTCGAGTTCATGGAAGCGAAGGCGCGCGGCCAGATCGCTCAGACGCACCGGAAAGTAGGGCTGCTCCATCTGGGCGGCGAAGATGGCCTCCAGGGCGCGATCCTGCGGGCGGGGACCGTAGATGGTGAACTGGTTCTGGGGCAGGAAGAGCGGTCCGAAGAAGGGGAAGCCCTGGATGTGGTCCCAGTGGGCATGGCTCAGGAGGATGGCGCCCGTGATGGGCGCGGCGCCATCTTTGAGCAAGTGACGGCCCAGTTCCCGGATGCCGCTACCGCAGTCCAGGATCATGAGCGTCCCGGCACTGGTACGCACTTCGGCGCTGGGGGTGTTGCCACCGTAGCGGACGGTATGGGGACCCGGTGTCGGGATCGAGCCGCGGGTCCCCCAAAATGTTACTCGCATGCGTGCCTCGTGAGCAGCCAACGTGCCGTGGGAGCCTATCCTGGGAGCAGCGCGCCCGCGCGGGTCCGTGGTACGTGGGGCCACGATCCTACCCTGACGGCAGTGTAGTGTGCCCTGGCTGCGCCGTCAAGTGGCGCGCGTCATACGAACGCGGATCTTCGGCGCGTCCCCGCGAAAAGGCTGGGTTGGTCGGACTGCGCGGCGTGGTATCGGTACCCGCCGGGCGCTGACCGGATGTTCTGAGGCAAGGAGCCGGAGCGGTGGAGCCGGATGGACGGGTGTTGTCCCTCTTCCCCCTGAATACGGTCTTGTTTCCCCACATGGAACTGCCCCTCCAGGTTTTCGAGGAGCGCTACCAGCAGATGATCGCGGCGTGCCTGGAGGGGGACCGCACCTTTGGGGTGGTCCTCATCAAGTCGGGGATGGAGGTCGGCGGCCCGGCGGAGCCCCACGAGGTGGGCACCACCGCGGTCATCACCGATGTCCGCCCGCTGGCGGACGGCCGGATGGCGCTGGCTGTCACCGGCCAGCAGCGTTTTCAGATCCTGGAGATCATCCAGGAACGGCCGTATCTGGTGGCGCGCGTGGCGCTGCTGAAGGAGGAGGGAGATCCGGCGAGCCTTGCGTCAGTCGTGGGCACGGTCCGGGAACTGGCCCATACCTGCCGACAAAAGGCGCTGGCGCTCAACGGCGAGTGGGTGCGGCGCGTGCGCTTACCCCACGAACCCGATGCTCTCTCCTTCCTGGTCGCGCAGCGCCTGCCGGTGGCGCTCCCGGTCAAGCAGCGCTTGCTGGCGGCCCCGACGGTGGCCGAGCGGCTTACCCAGGAGATCCCGCTGCTGGAACAGGAGCGCGAGCGCCTGGAGCGCCTCATCCTGACCCGCCAGTGGGTCCGCAATGACGCCTTGAACTGATGAGGAGCGCCGGATGGAGACCTCCGACCGACCCATCTACCTGGACTATAACGCCACCACGCCCGTGGACCCCGCGGTGCGGGAAGCCATGCTGCCGTACCTGGATAACGTACTGGGTTTCGGCAATCCCTCCAGCGGCCATCCCTACGGTGTGCGGGCGAAGCTGGCCGTGGAGCAGGCCCGCCGACAGCTTGCCGCGCTCCTGCATGCGCAGCCCGATGAGATCGTCTTCACCGGCAGCGGCAGCGAGGCCGATAACCTGGCCCTCACGGGCGTGGCCTTCGCCCACCGCGACCGGGGCGACCATCTCATCACCTGCCAGATCGAGCACCCCGCCGTCCTGGAGACCTGCCGCTACCTGGAGCGGCGCTTTGGCTACCGGGTGACCTACCTCCCGGTGGACGGCGATGGCATGGTGGACCCGGCGGCCGTCGCCGCGGCGATCACCGACCGGACCGTACTGGTGAGCATCATGTTGGCGAACAACGAGACCGGCACCCTGGAGCCTGTCGCCGAGGTCGCCCAGGTAGCCCACCGGCGGGGCGTGCTGGTCCACACCGACGCGGCCCAGGCGGTAGGCAAGGTGCCGGTGGATGTGGAAGCCCTGGGGGTGGACCTGCTCACGGTGGTGGGCCACAAGCTCTACGCCCCCAAGGGCGTCGGGGCGCTGTATGTGCGCCGGGGCACCGTGCTGGACTCGCTGGTGCAC
>JACQUQ010000264.1 GCA_016210175.1 Chloroflexota bacterium
GCCCTGGGCCTCGGGGAACACCGCCCGGTCGATGGCGTCGGCGAACTCCTGGGCGCAGAGAATGAAGCCCGCGCGCGGACCCCGCAGGGTCTTGTGGGTCGTGGAGGTCACCACATGGGCGACGGGCACCGGGTCGGGGTGCAACCGGGCCGCCACGATACCGGCGATGTGGGCCATGTCCACCACGAAGCGCGCGCCCACCTCGTCCGCGATCTCCCGGAAGCGGGCGAAGTCAATGGCCCGGGGATACGCGCTGGCTCCGGCCAGGATGACGGCGGGCCGGTGCTCCCGCGCCAGCGCGAGCACCTGATCAAAGTCGATGCGCTCCGTGTCCGGGTGAACGCCGTAGGAGACAATGCGGTAGCGCTTGCCGGAGAAGTTGACGGGGCTGCCGTGGGTGAGGTGGCCGCCCTGGTCCAGCCGCATCCCCATGAGGATATCGCCGGGGCGCAACAGCGCAGCGTAGGCGGCTTCGTTCGCCTGGGAGCCACTGTGAGGCTGCACGTTGGCGTGCTCGGCGCCAAAGAGGGCTTTGGCCCGGTCAATGGCCAGGCGCTCGACTACATCCACCCACTCACACCCGCCGTAGTAGCGGCGTCCGGGGTAGCCTTCGGCGTACTTGTTGGTCAGCACGGTCCCCGTCGCTTCCAGGACCGCCTGGCTGGTATAGTTCTCCGAGGCAATCAGCTCCATGCCGTAGAGCTGGCGTTCTTCCTCCCTGCGGATCGCCTCGGCAATCTCCGGATCAACCTGCTCCAGTGCCCCCACAGATCCTCCTTTTGTGCCAGGGCTGCGGTCGGGGGTCAACGGTCACGGGAAGGGTCCCGCCCACCTAGTGGTCTGTCATCCGTGCATTGCTGGGTGCCACCCCGCCGCCCTGAAGGGCGGGCCCGCCGTTCACGGCGGCAGTCGCACCCATCAGTTTATGCCTGACAGCACACGAGTCCCTGGCCTCGACGCCCGCATCTGGTCGTATCGTTCCCCTTGGTCCCTCGGCTTGAGTGTAGCCGAGCCAGCATCAGAGTGTCAACGACGGCCGGGACCCGGCCAGCGCCTTTCAATTATCCGAGAAGCGGGTGACCCGCCCGTTCGTGGTTCCCTTCGACTGGCTCAGGGCGAACGGACCCGACAACCCTTCCCCTGAAAACGCCAACAGCCCTGAACTACCGCTGCCGAGTCAGCACTGACAGCGACAGCAGGGAGGTACGGCGAGTACAATATGTATAGATGAGAGAAGCAGGCGTAGGAGAGGAGGGCGCGATGGCGCGAAGCCGGTGGCGCGGTGGCGATGGCGGTCTGGCGGGGCGGATGCTCCTGGTGATGGGCCTGCTGGCCCTGGTGTATTTGGGCTTTCTGGCGTTCCTGGTCTTCCTGGACCTGCCGCTGCCGTGGCTTTTGGTGATCGCGGCGGTGCTGCTCGGGGCGCAGTACTTCTTCTCCGATAAGCTGGTGCTACTCTCCCTGGGCGCACGGGAGGTCAGCCCCCAGCAGGCCCCCGATCTGCACGAGCGCATCGAGCGCCTCTGTGCCCTCAGCGACCTGCCCAAGCCGCGGGTTGCCATCATCCAGCACGACATGCCCAATGCCCTGGCCACCGGCCGCGACCCGCAGCACGCGGTCGTGGCCGTGACCACCGGGCTGCTGCGCCGCCTGGAGGGGCCGGAACTGGACGCCGTCCTGGCTCACGAGTTGAGCCACATCCTCAACCGTGATGTGATGGTCATGACCATCGCCAGCTTTTTCTCGACGGTGGCCTTTTTCCTCTTCCGCTCCCTGTTCTATGTGCGCCTGGGGGGAGGCCGCGACCGGCGTGGGAACGGCAGCGCCGTGCTCGTGCTCTGGGTGGTCTCCCTGGCCGTGTGGCTGGTGAGCATGCTGCTGTTGCGGGCGCTGTCCCGCTACCGTGAAGTGGCGGCGGACCGGGGATCGGCGCTGATCACCGGCTCCCCCTCCCACCTGGCCGCCGCCCTCGTCAAGATCAGCGGGAGCATGGCCCGCATCCCCAAGGACGACCTGCGGGCAGTCGAGGGGGCCAACGCCTTCTTCATCGTGCCGGCCCTCTCCGAGCTGATCGCCACCCATCCCTCCCTGGAGACCCGCCTGCGCTACCTGCAAGAACTGGAGCGGGAAATGGAGCGACCATGAGAAGATGGCTGGATATCCTGCTGGGCCGGACCCGGCCCGCCCGGCCCAAGCGAGAGCACCTGTTTGCCATGGCGACCGCGTACGTCACCCTGGATACCAAGCTGGGCTACCGCCCAGGGGAGCGGGCGGGCATCGTCTTCCGACCCGTCACCTCTTCGTACTTCCAGGAGTTCGAGCGGGAGCTCCAGGGCATCCTGGCCCTGACCCATCAGGAGATGGGTACCCAGCCGGAGTTCCGGGAGGACACCTACGGCTTCCGCTGGGTCGTGCTCCACGACGAGGATTTTGAGGACCTGGTGGCGACGATCCACCAGGTGAGTCAGATCCTGGCCGACCACGGTTTCGGAGAGCAGGCGCTGGCCGCGGTCTTTCGCTTCGACAGTCCCCAGGGCAGGCCGGTGTACTGGATCTACCAGTACAAGCGGGGCGCCTTCAGCCCCTTCGCGCCCGCGGGGCGCGGCCAGGAGCGGGACAACGCCACGGAACTGCGCTTGCGGGCCGTGATGGAGCACGAACTGCCCATCGAGGCCGATCTCGGTCGCTGGTACGCCCTCTGGGGCATTCCCCTGTGAGCAGGAAGCGACTTCCCGTGGCTGACCTGAACAGGCCCGCTCATGCACAGCAGGGCCACGGCTATGGTGCGCGCCGCGGGGCGGACCCTGCCACCGGCACGGCCTCCTGCTGATCGCTCACCGTGCGGGGGAACCACAGGCCAGCGATCAGGCCGACCAGCGCGGCCCCGGCGACCAGGAAAAAGACACTGTGCAGTGCGCTGCCCAGGGCGGCCTGGAGCGCCGCCAGCGTTTCCGGGGGGAGCGCCGCACGCGCCACCGGGTCCAGCAGGGCGCTGGCGCTGCCCCCGGCCCCTTCCAGGCGATGGGCGGCCAGCGTGGGCTGCATCTGGAGCGAGAGCACAGCGCCCATCAGCGCCACGCCCACGCTGCCGCCGATGCTGCGGAAGAACTGGAGGGAAGCCGTAGCCACCCCGCGCTGGCTCCAGCTCACCGAGTTCTGGACCGACAGCAGGAAGCCGATGGTCGAGAAGCCAAACCCCAGGCCCACCACGAACATGCTCATAATGGGCAGCAGCAGACTGGTGTCCCGGCCGAGCAGCAGGAAGCCGCTCTGCCCGACCACGATCAGCACCATGCCCGCGAGGATGGTGCGCCGGTAGCCCAGCCACAGGAGTACCCGCCCGCCCAGGCCCGCGCCGATGGGCCAGCCGATGGTCATCGGGGCCAGGGCCGCGCCGGCCTCAGCCGCCGTGCCACCCTGCGCGCCCTGGACGAACAGCGGGACGAAGGAGGAGGCCCCGAACTGCACGGCCCCGGCGGTGAAGCTGCCCAGCGCAGCCAGGCCGATGACCGGACTGAGGAGGAGCCACGGCGGGAGCACCGGCTCCGGCACCCGCAGTTCGTTCCAGACGAAGGCCGCCAACAGCACCAGGGCCACGGCCAGCAGGCCGCCGCTGGTTGCCAGGTCGAGTCCACCGCTCCGGCTGCCGGGAGACAACGCAAAGAGCAGGACCAGCACCCCCGTCGCCAGGAGGACCACGCCCCGGTAGTCAATGGCGTGGGCTTTGCGCTCGACGGTCTCGTGGTAGTAGCGCGCCAGCAGGTAGCAGGCCCCCAGCCACAGCGGGATTGTCACGGCGAAGACCAGCCGCCAGGTGAGATAGAGGGTGATGGCGCTCGCCAGTGCCGGGCCGACGAAGCTGGCGATGAACCAGGCGCTGGCGAATATCCACTGGATCTTGGCGCGCTGCTCCAGGGTCAGGGCATCGCCCATAATGGTCATGACCATGGGTTGGATACTGGCGATGCCCAGGCCCACCAGGACCCGACAGACGATAAGCTGCTCCACGTTCTGGACGAAGGCCGAGAGAACCGTGCCGAGGAAGAACAGCCCCATGCCGACGAAGAGGACCGGCTTGCGGCCGAAGAGGTCTGCCAGCTTGCCGAAGATAGGGATGGTCGTCGTCTGCGCCAGCAGGTTGGCGGCAAAGACCCAGCTATAGCGGTGCAAGCCCTCCAGGCTCCCGATAATGGTCGGGAGTGCGGTGCCTATCAGGGTGGCGTCCATCGCGGGCAGCACATTACCCAGCCACAGCGCCATAACCAGCGGGACCAGGGGCCGAGTGGGCATACCAATCCTTTCTTCCGCAACCAGGCCCGCTGCGGAGCGTGCTCTCCCCCAGCGCGCCCCCAAGGGGGATGGAACACTGGGTAGTATAGCGGAGCATAGGTCCCATGACCAGCATTTTGCGGCCCAATATGGCAGGTTAGGCTCCGGTGGCCGGGCGGATGGTGGGCGCGGCGCCGCGGGACCAGGGCGCGGGACCCGGCCCGCCGCGCAGGAGGACTTGCTTACGCAGGCAGTTCACGCTAACCTATTCCCGCACCTGTACACCGGCCCCGACCACGGCCCGGCAGCACCGGGGGTCGGACGCGGGCGGCGCCGGGGCAAGCGGCGCGGTGCGCCATCTTCAGCGAGCGGAGGCCAGCAAACCATGACATTTGACCCACGCCATCGCAGCCGGATCATTCATGACGGCCGGGACCGGGCCCCGGCGCGGGCGATGCTGAAGGCTATCGGGTTCACCGATGAGGATCTGGCACGGCCGGTCATCGGGGTGGCCCACACCTGGATCGAAACCATGCCCTGCAATTACAGCCTGCGCCACCTGGCCCAGCGCGTGAAGGAGGGTATTCGCGCCGCGGGCGGCACCCCGATGGAGCTGAATACCGTCTCCGTTAGCGATGGGGTGGCCATGGGCACCGAGGGCATGAAGGCGTCCCTCATTAGCCGGGAGGTCATCGCCGACTCCATCGAACTGGTGGCGCGCGGCCATATGTTCGACGCGCTCATCTGTCTCGTGGGCTGCGACAAGACCATTCCGGGAGGGGCGATGGCCCTCATCCGGCTGGATATCCCCGGTCTGGTGCTCTACGGCGGCTCCATTGCGCCGGGCCGGTTCCGGGGCCGGGACGTCACCATTGAGGACGTGTTCGAGGCCGTGGGCGCCACCGCCGCCGGCCGCATGACCGAGGAGGACCTGCGCGAGCTGGAGAACGTGGCCTGTCCGGGCGCGGGGGCCTGTGGCGGCCAGTTCACCGCCAATACCATGGCTACGGCCCTGGAGTTTCTGGGGCTTTCTCCCCTGGGGAGCGCCAGCGTCCCCGCGCTGGACGCGCGCAAGGACGAGGTGGGCCGCCGCTGCGGGGAGCTGGTCATGGACATGCTGCGCCGCGGCATGCGCCCCAGCGACATCCTGACCCGCCGCTCCTTCGAGAACGCCATCGCTTCGGTCGCCACCACCGGCGGCTCCACCAACGCCGTCCTGCACCTGCTGGCCCTGGCGCGCGAGGCCAACCTCCCCCTGACCATCGATGACTTCGATGCCGTGAGCAACCGCACGCCCCTGCTGGCCGACCTGAAGCCCGGCGGCCGCTACGTGGCCGTAGACCTGGACCGGGCCGGGGGCACGCCGCTCGTTGCCAAGCGCCTGCTCGACGCCGGGCTTCTGCACGGGGACGAGCTGACCCCCACGGGGCGGACCCTCCGGCAGGAGGCCGCGACCGCGGTGGAGACGGAAGGCCAGGTGGTGGTGCGGCCGCTCGCCGACCCCCTCAAGCCGACGGGCGGCCTGGTGATCCTGAAGGGCAATCTGGCTCCGGAGGGCTGCGTGGTCAAGGTGGCGGGCCATGAGCGCATGTACCACCGCGGCCCGGCGCGAGTGATCGACCGGGAAGAGGACGCGATGGCCGCGGTGACGCAGGGACGCATTCAGCCGGGAGATGTGGTAGTCATCCGCTATGAGGGTCCCCGCGGCGGGCCGGGGATGCGGGAGATGCTGGGGGTCACGGCGGCCATCGTGGGCGCGGGCCTCGGGGAGTCGGTGGCGCTGCTCACCGATGGCCGCTTCAGCGGGGCGACCCACGGCCTCATGGCGGGACACGTGGCGCCCGAGGCGGCCCGTGGCGGTCCCATCGCCGCGGTGGAGGAAGGCGATCCCGTGGTCTTCGACATTGCGGCCCGGCGGCTGGACCTCGAGGTGCCGGAGGAGACGGTCCGTACCCGCCTGGCGCGCTGGACGCCGCCGGCGCCCCGCTACACCCGGGGCGTCTTTGCCAAGTATCTCTCCCTGGTCTCCTCCGCGTCGGACGGCGCTATCACCCACCCGCCGCTCTAGAGCAGGGAGGCCGCTCTTACCTCAGGGCGTGGTTGTGCTGTGAAGAGCAGCGGCCCGGCGGTCGTAAGACTGCCGGGCCGCTCTGGTGTTACCCGCTGGGGGGGTCCTCATCAAGCTCCCGCAGAAAGCGCTCCACTGCGGGGGGAAGTGGCGGGGGTGGTGCGTCGGAGGTCGCGGCCTGTTGGGCATCGTACTCGGCCTCCAACTGGCGGATCAGCGTTGCCGCCGCCGGGTTGCGGGCAAGCTCGGCCTCGACCTCCCGTTGCTGCTGCTGCAAGCGTGCGGGATCCACCAGATCGGGCGGGAGCGGGTACAACTCCCCAAAGGCCTCCATCAGGCGCGCCACGCCAGCATAGTCTTCTTCGAGTTGGATATAGTAAGGGAGCCGCACCATAAAGGCAACGGTCTCGATGCCTTCCTTCTCCAGCGCTTCAAAGAAGAGGTTCATGATGGAGGTCGGTCCCTCGTAGCGGCGCGCGGTCCGGGGCCGCTGCCCGCCCGTGGTGCGGGTGACGGGGAGCGTGCGCGTGTGCGGGATGGCATCCCACATGCCGCCCAGCCGACACACCCGCCGCACCTTCAGCGCCTTGACCAGCTCCAGAAGGGTGTCGATGTAGGCTTCGGCATTGGCGTGCGGCTCCAGGAGATGGAGGAAAACCAGATCCGGTGGTTCCGGCCGCTGCACATAGCTCAGGCGCACATTCGGCACGGTCATCACCCGCTCGTCTTCCACGTAATGGACCAGCGGGCGATAGCGGGTGAAATCAAAGAACCTGCCAGGCAAGGTGAGCTGCCCCAGGGGTCGGGCACGAAAGTGCTCCTCGAGCGCGCCCAGGGCCAGGGTGCCTACGCTCCCGGCGTCCAGCCACGGCCGGAGGATCGTAATTACATGGAGATCCCGCAACGCCGGGACGGGCCCGTCGATCTCAAATGCACCGATATTCATAGACCCATCATCGCGCACGCTTCGCCCATTTGCAATGCTCTTCCGGTGTGACCACAAGGTGTACCCGGCGGGAGGTGGGGACGGACCTCTCCCCGCCCGCCTGCGGCGGGCTGCCCCTCCCCGGGGCGGGAAGGGGCATGGGATGCTCCCCCTGCCCGTCCCCGCTCAGGGCCGGAGCTTGCTGGCGAAGGCCGGAAGGGTATCGCTGCCCCGCACCCTGACCCGGCGCAGCGCAAAGACCTCGGCCGTGGTGTGGGTGCTGCCATGACGGGTGGTAACAGCGGCCTGGTAGCCGGCTGCTCGCAGCGCGGCGATCACCTCCGGGCTGTAGCGTCCGGCAGGATAGGCGAAGAGGCGCACGCCGCGCCCCAGGTGAGATTCCAACACGCGCCGTGATTCCGTTACCTGGCGCTCCAGCGCCTGGGCGGATAGGCGCGACATGTCCACGTGGTCCCGCCCGTGGGACTGCACCTCCATGCCGCCGTCGGCCATCGCTCGAATCTGCTCCCAGGTCAAGTACTCGGCGTGGCCGACCAGCCCGGTGACCACAAAGAAGGTCCCGGTGTACCCGGCCCGCTGGAGCATGGGGAAAGCATAGTCGTAGTTGTCCCGGTAGCCGTCGTCAAAAGTGAGGACCACGGGCTTGGGTGGCAGGTGCGCCTCGCCGTGGAGCGCGGCGGCGAGTTGCGCCAGGGGCATGGTCTGGTAGCCCTCCCGTGCCAGGTAGTCTACCTGCTCCGCAAAGCGCTCAGGAGCAACCGTCAGGTCGCGGCGCAGGGCATCGGCATCGGCGGGCAGGGGGCCAACGTGGTGGTACATGAGGATGGGCACCCGCAGGCTGCGCTCGACCGGGACCGGGGGCGCCAGCGTCGCGGTCGCCGGGGGGATGGCCGTGGGCGTCACTGGGGCCGCGGTGGGCGTCGGCGATGGCGTGGCCGTGGCGGTTGCTGCTGGTGGCGGGGCGACCGCGGCGGCGCGGGGCGGACGCCCTAACGTGGGCGATTCCGCCGTGTTCACCACAAGCAGGAGGGGCACCGCGACCAGTGCGACCACGGCCCAGAGCCGTCGCTGCTCGCCGCCGGACAGGAGCGGGATCACGGGAAGCGCTTCCTCCAGTCCGCCAGGGCCTGGCGGTTACAGGTGAACGCAATGTGCTCCGGCAACTCGTCGGGGCCGAACCAGCCAATGGCCTCGGCGTCGCTGGCCGGCCGCGCGTCGCCGCCCACAATCTCCACCAGGTACATCAGGTTGAGGGTGGCGTCGCCCTCAGGCCCATACCAGTCCATGTAGATGCCCAGGAGATCGCGGGGGCGGATGGTCAGGCCGGTCTCCTCCTGCACCTCGCGGACGACCCCGGCATCGGGGTGCTCCCCCAACTCCAGGAAGCCGCCCGGCAGGTCCCAGGCGCCTTTGAACGGCTCAATGTTCCGCCGCACCAGCAGCAGCCGCCCATCCTCCCGGACCACCAGGGCGCCAACGCAGGGCTTGGAGTTCTGGTAGAAGACGAGGCCACAGCCCTGGCAGACCAGCCGCTCGTGCTCGTCCTGGGGCACCGGCCGGGTCGCCAGCGCGCCCCCACAGGCTGGGCAAAACCGGTACTTCACGCGGCACCTACTCCCCTGGGCCCAGGCCGTCCATGCGCATGACTTTCTCGATGTTCTCTCGTTCGCTCGCATCGGGCGCCGCGGCGAACCAGGCGTCCAGGATCTCGCACGCGACCGGCTCTGCGGTCGCGCGCAGGCTGAGGCAGAGCACGTTGGCATCGTTCCAGCGGCGGGCGCCACGGGCGGCTTCCGCGTCACCGCACAGGGCGGCGCGCACCCCCGGCACCTTATTGGCGGCGATGCTGACGCCGGTGCCAGTCCAGCAGCACAGGATACCCTGGTCGCAGGCGCCGCCGGCCACCCGGCGCGCCACGGCCTTGGCCACGTCGGGCCAGGATGCCGGGTCGCCAACCGGCGGCCCGAACAGTTCCACCGTGTGGCCGCGGGCGGCCAGTTCCTCGGCTAGCAGGTCGGTGAGGTGGGTCCGTTCGTCGCTGCCCAGTGCAATGCGCATCGCTACCTCCGAGAACGATGCTTTTCGCCGCGTGTTGCGGGGCCGGCGGTCACTCCACGGGGACAGAGAAACGTATCACGCCCGCCCAGCGAGGGCGCTGGCGGCCTGATGCTCCGTCGCGCCGAAGATGACGGCATCTCCGGTGACCAGGATTGGCCGGCGGATGAGGCGGGGTTCCTGGAGCATGAGGCGAACCATCTCCTCCTCGGTGGCGCGCACCGCTGCCACATCCAGGCCCAGGGCCTTGACCGAGGGGCTGCGCCAGGAGAAAGCGTCGGCGGCGGAACGACCGCCCAGGAGGGCGCGTAGTTCAGGTTCGGTGAGGGACTGCCGAAAAAAGTCGCGCGTCTGGAAGGGGACATCCTGCCGGGCCAGGAACTCCTGGACCTTGCGGCAGGACGTTCAGCCGGACTTGACGTAGAGGGTGATGGGCATGACGCGGCTCCTTCCCTGCGCGGTCGTCTCCCCAGCGGAGTGGGGGAAAGCGCGCCCCCTTTCCTTACACGAAAAGGGGGCAGGGGGTGCGGTCTGCTCAGGGCCTGGAGCGTTAGGCTACCCCGCTCGGCTCCAGGTAGAAGTTGTGCTGGTAGAGGTCGGCAATGCGGGCTAGGTCGTCGGCGGTCAGGTCGGGCTGGTCCGAGGCCGCCGCGAACTCGACCAGTTGCTCCGCGTTGTAGATGTTGGGCAGGATGTTAGTGACGCTGGGCTCGGCCAGGATGAACTTGAGGGCTGCCTGTCCCAGGGTCAGGTCCCGGCCTTCGGTGAGGAACGTCAGCTTCTCGATCTTCTTGAGGCCCTCGATGAGCCACTCCTTGGGCCGGTGGCTGCGGTGGTCCTCCTTGGGGAAGGTGGTCTCGGGGGTGTACTTGCCCTCCAGCATCCCGGAGGAGTGGGGCACCCGCACCATGAGGCCGCCGCCATACTGCCGCGCCACGGGGAAGATGGCCTCGCCCAGCATCTGCTCTAGCAGGTTGTAGATGATCTGGACGCCGTGGCAGTTCCGGGTCTGGTAGCTGGCGATACCCTCCTCGATCTGGCGCTCCTGGAGGGCCGGACCCAGGGCGGTGGCGTAGGCCCGGATCTTCCCCTCCTGCACCAGCCGGTCCAGCTCGATAAAGACCTCGTCGGTGCGCAGGGCGTCCATGCGGGGGTTGTGGAGCTGGTAGAGGTCAACGTAGTCGGTGCCCAGGCGGGTCAGGCTTTGCTCCAGGGCAAAGCGCAGATACTTAGCCGTCCAGTTCTGGGGCCACTCCCGCTGTCCGGTGCGCTGGCCGGGGTTGCTGTAGAAGTCATACCCGAACTTGGTGCCGATGACGATCTTGTCCCGCATGCTGCCGAAGGCGCGGGCCAGAATGGTCTCGCCCCAGCCGTTGCCGTAGGTGTCGGCGGTGTCGTAGAAGGTCACGCCCAGGTCGTAAGCCTGCCGCAGCAGGGCCACGGCCTCGTCTTCAGTGTAGCTGCCCCACCAGCCCGCGGTCAGCGTCCAGACGCCGAAGCCGATTTCCGAGACCGTGACCTCGCAGCGGGGAAAGGTGCGATACCGCATGCTCTGTGCTCCTGTAACCTCAGGCGCGTGCCGGGAGACGACCTGAAAGGAAGAATGGAATGGAGTGAATCCGTCTACCGTGAGAGAGAAGACGACCGGCGCAGCACCGTACGAATGGCCTCGGCCTGGCGCTGGAACTCCGCAGCGCTGAGGACGGGCACGGCCCCGGCCACCGAGACGGGCGCGGGCAGGTCGATCCAGGACTTGCAGCCCGCAAAGTAGGGCTCTACCCGCTGGAGGTACGGCTCCGGGAGGCGATGGACCCGCACCAGCAGGATCTCCAGGGGCTTGCGAGGCCGCCAGTGGAGGCGCTGCTCAGCGTAGTCGGTGGTCCAGATGTAGAAGGGCGAGAGGGCCTCGACATCCGCCGGGTCGGTGATCTCAAAGACTTCCGTCACCTGGCACCAGTGGGTCAGGGGCACCTGCTCGGTATTGCCGTCCCAGCCCGCCAGCACGTCCTCCAGGTCGCGGTGGTAGGCTGCCTTCAGCAGGTCCTGGCGCTGGTGCTCATAGCTGGGGTAGAGAAAGAACTCCTCGTGCTCGACCTTGAACTCTTTCTCCCGGATGCCGCCCTTGCGCAAGAGCAGGATTTGCTTCCCCTGGTCCAGCGCCCGGAGAGTAACCGCCCACTCCTTCAGCGACCACGGGCAGGCCACGGCGACCATACTGCCTCCTCGCTCCCAATTCCGACCGTTTTTATCCTCTTGCAGTCCCAACAACCACCCCAGGGATGCCGTCCCCCGAAATTATAGCGCCCCGTCCGGGAAGGGTCAAACGAGCGTGGTACTCCGTCGCGGGCCGGGACAGAGCACCCTGAAACGCTCTTCTCGCCACGAGGACGTTCTCCGTGCCCACGACGTTGACCTGCCAGCCGCGCACCCGCTCGGCCCGGCGGTACGCAGCGACCCCGGCGACATGAAACACCCGGTCCATGCCCCGCATGGTCCCGTGCAGGGAGACCGGGTCGGTCACGTCGCCCACGACCTGGCGCACCGGCAGGTCCTCCAGCCAGCGAGTGTCCGCGGTCGGGCGGCGCAGCACCGTCACCGCGTCGCCCCGGGCCGGCAGGGCCTTGACCAAGGTCAGTCCGATGAAGCCGGTGGCGCCGGTCACGTAGCTCCGCATCGGCTGCGTCTCTCCTTGCACACGTGTTCACCGCGGCCGTACCACCGCGACCTATCCGCTCACCGCGCGCGCCGGACCGCTTCCCACGTGGGGCAACGACGCCGCGCCAGGCCCACCACGACCGGCATTGCCCCACGCCCCGCGACCTGCTACCCTCAAGGGGTGCGCGCCGCCGGCACCGGCGTGGCTATTCTACTGCGGAGCCTGCGCATCGTGGTACCGCTGGTCCTCACCCTGGACGATGACCTGACCCCGGAGACCGCCGGGACCAAGGCGGCGACCCTGGCGCGCCTGCGGCGGGCCGGGCTACCGGTGCCGCCCGGCTTCTGTCTGACCGTCGCCGCCTACCAGATGGTCCTGGCTACGGCCGGGCTCGCCGATACGGACCCCGATCCCGCGGGAGCGCGCCAGCAGGCAGCCCTGCGCGCGGCGTGGTGGCCGCCGGACCTGAAGGCTGCGCTGGCTCAGGCGTACCGTGATCTCGGTGAGGGGCCGGTGGCGGTGCGCTCCTCTGGAGTTGCCGAGGATCTGGCCGGGGCCTCCTATGCGGGCCAGTACGAGACCTTCCTGAACGTCGAGGGCCTGGCCGAGGTGCAGCGGGCGGTGCGCGCGTGCTGGGCCTCGGCCCTGGCGCCTCGCGCCCTGGCGTACCGTCGGCAGCACGGCGGCGGCAGGGCGGCCATGGGCGTGCTGGTGCAGCGGATGGTCCCCGCCGAGGCCGCCGGGGTGCTGTTCACCCGCGCGCCGCAGGGCGACCAGGCGGCCCTCGTCATCGAAGCCGCGCGGGGGCTGGGCGATGCGGTCGTCTCGTCCCGCACCACGCCCGACCGCTACCGGCTGCGTCGGGATACCCTGGAACTGGTGGCCCTGGAGGCGGGAGACCCTGCCAGCGACGGCGGTTCCCCGGTCGCCCCCGCCCTCACGCCGGAGGCGGCGCGCACGTTGGCCGCCCTGGGCCTCCAGGTGGAGGGGCTGCTGGGCGGTCCCCAGGACATCGAGTGGGCCTGGGCCGGAGGCCGGCCCTGCATCCTGCAAGCACGGCCTATCACTACGGTCTCCTCTCCACCGCCTCGGGAAGCGGCACTCCTCCGCCACGCCAGGCGCTACGACCTGTGGTCCCGCGCCAACGTGGGCGAGGTCTTCCCTGGCGTGGTCAGCCCGCTCGCCTGGTCGGCCATCCGGGAGACCTTCCAGGGCTACTACCAGGACCTGGCGCGCAAGATGGGAGCCCGCCCCGACGAGATGGGCGAGGTCTTCGGTCTGTTTTACGGGCGCGTGTACGTCAACATCGGCGTCACGCACCACCTGGTCACGGAGCACCTCGGTTTCTCGTCCGACTACTTTGAGACCAGCCTGGGCGGGCCGGGGCGGGCCGAGGGGCTGCCCTTGCCGCGGCACCCCATGCGCTGGACCACGCTCCTGCGCCGGCTTCCGGCCATCCTCCGCCAGATGCGCACGACCCAGCGCCTTCCGGACCAGGCTGCGAGCATCGTGGCCGAGGCCGCCGCCTGGGACCGACGCTTTCGGGATGCTGAGGTGCGGTCCTGGTCCCTGGAAGACCTGGTGCAGGCCAACCGAGAGTTGGGCGCGTTCCTGGGGCCGGGCTGGGTGTTCCACGTGCGGGCCTCCGGGGAGGCCATGAGCGCCTTTGGGATGCTGGCGAGCCTGCTGGACGCCTGGTTCCACGACCCCGCACTGGCCAATGACCTGGTCACGGGCCTGACGACCCTCACGACCGCCGAGATCGCGGTAGCCCTGTGGCGCATCGCCCGCCGCGCCGCCGCCGACCGCGACCTCCGCGCCCGGATTGCGGCAACGGAGGCCCCGGACCTGCCGGCGGCGCTCTCCACCTCCCCGGCCGGCCGCGCCTGCTGGCAGGAACTCTGTAGGTTCCTGGAGCAGTACGGCCACCGCGCCAACAACGAGTTGGACTCCCGGGAGCCGCGCTGGGCCGACGATCCCCGCCCCATTCTGGCGACGTTCCGCGGCTACGTCCTGGCCGATGCGGCCCAGGACCCCGGCGGCTACGCAGCCCGCCAGCGCCAGCGCCGGGAGGATGCGGAGCGGGCAGTCCTGCGCCGCCTGGCCCATCCCCTGGACCGCGTCGTTCCGGTGCGGCGCGCCCTGTTTCGGATGCTGGTGGCCCGGGCCCGCCGCCTGCTGCCCCTGCGGGAGAACGTCAAGCACGAGTTGCTGCGGGTTGGCCGCCACCAGCGCCGCGTGCTGCTGGCCCTGGGAGAGCGCCTGGTGGCGTTGGGCTTGCTGGAGGCGCCGGACGATATCTTTTTCCTGGAGGTGGGCGAGGTCGAGGCCCTGGCGGGCACACGGCGGGAAGCGCTGGGCGCCCGCCTGCGACGACGCGTGCGGCAGCGCCGCCAGGAGCGGGCGCAGTATCTTGCCCTGGATCCCCCGGAGATTATCGTGCCCGGCCACGCTGTCCCAAGGGCACCGGCGCCGGCTCCTGCCGCCGCGGGCCGGGTGCTCACCGGACTGGGGGCCAGCAGCGGACGCGTGACCGGCCCCGCCCGGGTGCTCACCGACCCCGGCCAGGCCGATCAGCTTCGCCCCGGCGAGGTCCTGGTGGCTCCCTTCACCGACCCCGGCTGGACTCCGGTGTTCCCCCTGGCCGCGGCCATTGTCATGGACCTGGGCGGGCTGCTGTCCCACGGAGCCATCATTGCGCGGGAGTACGGCATCCCCGCCGTGGTGAACGTCCGCAGCGGTACCCACCGTATCCGCACCGGCCAGATCATCACCGTGGACGGCGCCCGCGGCACCGTCCTCCTGGAGGAAGAACACCACACCACCGCGAGCGCAGAGATGAGCGAGACGGAGCGATGAACCAGATGCACCGCCCTGCTCGCCCCTGGCACCCGTTGTAACGCGTGGAGCGTAACAAGGTGGAGCTTTCAGTTATCATCGTGAGCTACCAGACGCGGGACCTGCTCGCGCAGTGCCTCCACGCGCTGCGGGAGGCGCTGGCGCGGGCGGCGCAGCGGGCCGGGCTTCCCCCGGAGGACTACGCCGAGGTCTGGGTGGTGGACAACGCGTCCGGGGATGGCACGGCCGCCTACGTGCGCGAGGCGTTCCCCTGGGTCCATCTCATCGCCAACCCGGAGAACCGGGGCTTTGCTGCCGCCAACAACCAGGCCCTCGCCCAGGTGCGCGGCCGGTACTTCCTGCTCCTCAACCCCGATACAGTCGTGCTGGATGATGCGCTGACGCGCCTGACGACCTTCCTGGATGACCATCCGGAGGCCGGCCTGGTAGGCGGACGGTTGTGCTACGCCGACGGCTCCTTTCAGCATAGCGCCTTCCGTTTCCCCACCCTGTGGATGGCCTGGTTCGACTTCTTCCCCCTCCACCACCGCCTCACCAACTCCCGCTGGAACGGCCGCTATCCTCGTGCGGTCTACGAGGACGGGCCCTTTGAGATCGACCATCCCCTGGGCGCCTGTATGCTGGTGCGACGGGAGGTGGTCGCGCAGGTCGGGGGCCTGTCCGAGGATTTCTTCCTCTACTGCGAGGAGATCGACTGGTGCCTGCGCATCCGGTGGGCCGGATGGCGCATCTTCTGCGAACCGCGCGCGCAGGTGCTGCACCACAGCGGGGCCAGCACGCGGCAGTTCCGGGAGTGGAGCTTCGTCCAGCTGCACCAGAGCCGCTTGCGCCTCTTCCGCAAGTACTACCCCCTGTGGTACCGGGCTGGAGCGCGAGCCATCGTGGGCCTGGGCCTGCTGGCCGAGGTGCTGCGGGCCTGGCACGGCTCCCGCCGTGGACGCATCAGCAAGGAGGACTGGCAGGCCCGCCTGCGGGCGTGCCGGGGGGTGTTCCGGGCAGTGCGCAGCGCACCGCTATGACCGTACGTCCGGTCGCCGGCCCGGTAGGGGTGGAGCGGTACGCCGCACCGTCGGAAGCGGAGCACGGGCCACCCCGCAGCGTGGCAGGCCCAGCGGTCTGGAGGACCTGAGCGGTCTACGGGATGACCGGCGCTTCGGGCAGTACCGTGTGGAGCGGAGCCTGCGGGACACCGGGGACCGGATGAGGCGCAAGGGACGAGACCAATGCCGATTGCCGGTGGGGCTGAAAGCTACCGCGAGATTCTTGAGCGCCTCGTGGTAGAAGGCAAGCTGCCACAAGACGCGGTCCAACAAGGCGAAGCGTTTTGGCGAGAACGCCTACTCTTGATGTCCTTGTCCTGAGAGTGGAGGACCCGCCCGTCGGGAACTGGGTCGCTGACCCCGTGGATGGGACCGGGATCCTCGCGGTATTGCGCGAGGTAGACGAACAGGACGAGGAGACCGGGCGGATCGCCGGAGTGGAGATCGTAGATTTCCTGGAATTCGACCGCTGGGAAGACCTCCCTGACCTTGGCCTGTTCTGGCAGCTCCCGGGCCAAGATCCCCTGCCGCTCGATAAGTTGCTGAAGCGCGAGCAACGCCGGCTGCGGCAGCAAGTCAAGGGAGTTGCCTAGCCATAGCATAAGCACAACCACCTACCTTCAGCACGGCCCACCGGCCGTCGGCTTCGGTCCGCCACGGACCAGTCAGCGGCCTTCTGGTTTGCTCCCATCCAACCGGAAGAGGTACCCTGCCCCAGGCTAACCCGGCGCTCCCTGGGCTGCGTTACTGACTGAGAAGATGCCCCGCTTCCCAGGGATGCGGGGTTCGTGTTTTCATCAGGGCGGTACGGGAAAGGGGGAGTACGATGGGACGCAAGCCGCTGGAAGGGATGCGGGTGGCGGCGCTGGTGGCCGATGGGGTGGAGCAGAAGGAGTTGACGGAGCCCAAGGAGGCCCTGGAGCAGGCCGGGGCCAAGGTGGACCTCGTCAGCCCGGAGCGCGACCACATCCAGGGTATGCACCACCTGAAGCCGGGTGACCGCTTTACCGTGGATGTGCCCCTGGACCAGGCCAGGCCGGAGGACTACGACGCGCTGCTCATACCGGGCGGGGCATACAGCCCCGACAAGCTCCGCATGGACGAGCGCGCCTTGGATTTCGTCGCGAGCATGGACAAGGCCGGGCGTCCCATCGCCGCGATCTGCCATGGCCCCTGGGTGCTGGTGTCCGCCGGGCTGGTGCAGGACCGCACGCTGACCAGCTACCGCGCCATGAAAGACGACGTTACGAACGCCGGGGGCAACTGGGTAGACCAGGCGGTGGTCGTGGACCGCAATTGGGTCTCCAGCCGTGAGCCGCGGGACATCCCCGACTTCGTCCATGCGGTCATCAGCCGGTGCCACCGCTACCTGGAGGAGAGCGGCAGGATGGCGGCGTAGGAGCGTCGGGCGACGCTCAGGAGCCCCGCAGACCTCGCCTGCGGCGGCGCGGGGCGACGCTAGCGCTGCAATTACTGCCGGCCGGCGAAGGCGATGATCTGCTGGCGCGTGCGCGGGAAGGTCAGGTCCGCCAGCGCCCGCCGTACCACGGGGCGCAAGTCCGGAACCTCGCGTGCGGCCATCCCTTGCTCCTCTCGGGTGGTCCAGCGAGCAACAGCAGGGCCGGGAGGGACCGCACACGACGCCCGGTGCCATCCTCCCGGCCCTGATGCCTACTACCAGGCAGAGCGAATGTTCAGTGAGTCATGCCGCGAGTTCGGGCTGCCCGGGGTACAGCGGGCTGACTGACCCCCGTCGCGGTGACCCATCAGCCCGTCGTGTGCTGGTGGCGACGCCGGATTACCCAGGTGAGACTCCCCATCAGGCCAATGGCCGTTGCGGAAACAGCCCAGAACCGCGGCACGGGCGCCGAGGGAAAGGGAGTGTCACCCACAGGAGAGCCAGGCGCTCGGGAGGTAGCCCTGTGCGCCCGCAAGGCGCGCTGGATCATCAGGTCCCACTCCGCCGTAGCGTAGTACCATTTGCCTTCTGGGGCCCACCGGTCGCTCGTACTGGCGCCGATGATGGTTCCGATATTGAGCCGGTAGGAGGGATGGCCCGGGCCGGGGAAGTAGAGTGCGCCGGGCGCGCCGGATGGGTCGGGGGCATACTCAACCACGTAGATCTTCCTGTCCCTCAAGTAGAACGAGACCGTGTACGTCTGGTCAGCCGGTGGCGGGGCCGTAACCAGACCCTGATCCCACCAGATAAATCTCCTGCTCCAAGGACTAAACTCTGCCAGGTCCGCCGGGTCGGTGATCTCGACCGGTGCGGCCAGCCCAGGTCCCTCCACGGTGATCTTGTCGGGTGGACTCTTGGCCAACGCCGGAGCCGGGAGGAGTGCTGCGAGCGAGAGCGCGAGCATCGCCCAGAGCCGCACGGTCACCTTCACGCGAGCACCTCC
Organism: Chloroflexota bacterium; assembly: GCA_016210175.1. Classification (GTDB taxonomy): domain Bacteria; phylum Chloroflexota; class Dehalococcoidia; order SHYD01; family JACQUQ01; genus JACQUQ01. The sequence continues at coordinate 18,296 of JACQUQ010000264.1, forward strand.
TTGCCAAGTCACCGCAACCTTCCACCGCATAGACAACGGCCAGCAAGATCACCTTCCGAGCAGGAACCCTCCAGGCTGTACCCCCACCGTGGTGGGACGCTCCGGGACCAAAGAGCCTGGCGGCCTCCCGGCTTTCGGCCACCCGCACGCCTGGAGCAGTCCGTCCAGGACTTGAGGAACGGCGCACTTAGATAGTGTTAGTGTACGATCAGGGAAGGTCGTAGGGAATCGGGCGGTGGTAGGGGCGCATGGCCATGCGCCCCTCCATGGTTGCCCATGCCGAAAACGTCTCTTGATCC